>NZ_JBFUGA010000006.1:0-109354 GCF_056403155.1 Methylobacterium sp. P3_A11 | reverse complement strand
GGCGGATCCGGGGGCCGCGGCGCCGGATCCGTCCGCCGCGGCGCGACCGCGCCCGGTCCGGCCCCGGCGGCCGCAGATGCCGAGCCAGCCGATCATGGTCTACGACGCCCGCATCGAGGCCGGCGACCTGCGGATCTCTGGCTCGGTGCGCAAGCCGGGCGCGATCGTGGTGCTGGACGACGACATCTCGGTCCAGGCCGACCGACGCGGGCGGTTCACCTTCCGGGTGCCCTACCGGCCTTCGACCTGTGTGGCGACGCTGAAATCCGATCCGGACGAGCGCGAGGCGGTGGTGGCGAATTGCGCCCCCGAGGGACCACCGGGCGCGCCCGGGCCTCAGGGCGTGGCGGGGTCGCCCGGGGAGACGGGTCCCAAGGGCGAGCCGGGCGCGATGGGGGCCAACGGCGATACGGGGCCGAAGGGCGATACGGGTCCGAAAGGGGAGCCGGGTCCGAAGGGGGAGACAGGCCCTCAGGGTCCGGCCGGTCCCCAGGGAGCACCCGGACCGAAAGGCGAGGCGGGGATTCCGGGCCTCCAGGGTCCGCCGGGTCCCAGAGGTCAGGCCGGCCCGCAGGGCGGCCCGGGTCCGAGGGGCGAGGGCGCGGCCTCCGCCCTGCGGCCCGTGCGCAAGACCGACTGCGCGGGCGGTTGCGCCGTGACCTGCGAGGCCGGGGAAACGCTGGTCACCGCCCATTGCCTCAAGGCCGGTGCGCCGGTCTATGACGGGGAGGGCGCCAGCTGCCCGGCGGAGGCAACCGGTATCGTCGGGTTCTGCACGCGGCCGTGAGGCGTCCGCCTCAGCCGCCGGTCTCGCACAGCCAGTCGAGCATTCCGGCGGCGGCCGCCCGGCCGCCCGCGAAGGCGCCCTGGAGCAGGTAGCCGCCGGTCGGAGCCTCCCAGTCGAGCATCTCGCCGGCCAGGAACAGGCCGGGACGGGCGCGCAGCATCGACCGCCCGTCCAAAGCGTCGAGCCGGACGCCGCCCGCCGTCGAGATCGCCCGCTCGATCGGCGCCGAGGCCGTGAGGAACAGCGGTGCGGCCTTGATCAGCCCGGCGAGTTCCCCCGGATCGGCCGGGAGGGCGCCACCGCCCGCCTCGCGCAGGAGGCCCGCCGCCACGGGGGCGAGGCCCGCGGCCTTGCGCAGGCGGGTCGCGGTCGAATCCCCGGGCCGGGCACCGGACAGGCGGCTGGCGAGGGCGTCCCGGGTCAGGTCGGGCCGCAGATCCACGACGAGCCGGGCGGTGCCCCGGACGGCGATCGCCGCGCGCAGGGAGCGTGACAGGGCGTAGACCGCCCCGCCCTCAAGGCCGGATTTCGTGACCACGGCCTCGCCCCGCACCGTGGTGCCGTCGCAGGCGAGGGCGATCCGCTTCAGCGGGGCGCCGGAAAAGCGCTCCCGGAACCGGTCGGACCACGCCACCGCGAAGCCGGCATTGGCGGCCTGCAAGGGCGTCACCGCCACGCCGAGCCCTTCGAGGAGCGGCACCCAGCGCCCGTCCGACCCGAGCCGCGGCCAGCTCGCCCCGCCCAGCGCCAGGAGCGCGGCACGCGGCCGTATGGCGCGGGGGCCGTCCGGGGTCTCGACCTGCATCCTCAGGTGCGGACGTCCCGCTTCGGGGTCGAAATCCCTGCCTCCGGCGGACGATCCCCCGCCCAGGGTCTCGGGTGCGGATGGCCCCCCGGCGATTGCCGTGAGCCGGTGGCGGGTGCGGATCCGGACCCCGAGGCGGTCGAGCCGCGCCAGCCACGCCCGCAGCAGCGGCGAGGCCTTGAAGCTCTGGGGAAAGACGCGCCCGCTCGACCCGACGAAGGTCGGCTCGCCGAGGTCCGCGCACCAATCCCGCAGCGCCTCGGGAGGGAAGGCCGAGATGGCGGCGTCGAGGACACCGTGCGGGTGGTAGCGGGCGAGGAAGTCCGCCTGCTTCTCGCTGTGGGTGATGTTGAGGCCGCCACGCCCGGCGATCAGCAGCTTGCGGGCGACTGACGGCATGTGCTCGTAGACCGTGACCGAATGGCCGGCCTGGGCCAACACCTCCGCCGCCGCGAGTCCGGCGGGGCCCCCGCCCACGATGGCGATCTCGTCCGTGTCGTCCGGCATCCGCACGGAGAGCGGCAGGCCGGCGCCCTCTGTCAAGGGCGGGAGGGGGCGGATCCGCCGCCGGAGGAGGGGCTTCGCGCCGGCTCCCGGGTCAAGGGTCCCGCTTCGCCGCTCGGGGCCGGGGGTTCGGCCTGCCGCTCCAGAAGCGTCAGCGCTTGCGCACGAACTCGGTGCGCAGGACGAGACCCTTGATGGTGTCGTGGCGGCAATCGATCTCCTCCGGATCGTCCGTGAGCCGGATCGACCGGATGACCGTGCCCTGCTTCAGGGTCTGGTTCGCGCCCTTGACCTTCAGGTCCTTGATCAGCGTGACCGAATCGCCGTCGGCGAGCACATTGTCGGCCGCGTCGCGGACCGCCGCTTTCTCCGGGGGCGTGATCGCGGTCCCCGGCGGCAGCCATTCGCCTGTCGCCTCGTCGTAGACGTAAGCCTCGTCGTCGCCGTTCAAATCCGTGCCCCCGATTCGGATCGGGGCCGGGTCCGGTCAGGATCTCGCAGGCCCGTCATCCGCGCGCGTCCCGGCGCACCGAACCGATCGCCGAGTCGGCGCGGGACGATCGGAGCTTAGCCCATCGGGCCGGCCCCGCGCGAGAGCGGCGGGCCGGCCCGATGAGGTCGCCCTAGCGCTTCAGCGGCCCGGCCTCGATCACGTCCTCGACCGTGCGCAGGCCGGCGCGCGGGGAGTTGACGAGGCAGGCCATGTTGCCCGGCGGGTGCTGGTTCTTCCACATCTTGGTGTGGGCCTGGGGGATCTTGTCCCAGGGGAAGACCTCGCTCATGCACGGGTCGATCCGCTGGTCGAGGACGAACTGGTTCGCCGCCGAGGCCTGCTTGAGGTGGGCGAAGTGCGAGCCCTGGATCCGCTTCTGCCGCATCCAGACGTAGCGGGCGTCGAAGGTGATGTTGAAGCCGGTCGTGCCGGCGCAGAACACCACCATGCCGCCGCGCTTCGCCACCAGCGCCGAGACCGGGAAGGTCGCCTCGCCCGGATGCTCGAACACGATGTCGACATCCTGCTTGCCGGTGATCTCCCAGATCGCCTTGCCGAATTTCCGCGCCTCCTTGGTCCAGGCATGGAATTCGGGCGAGTTCACCTTCGGGAGCTGGCCCCAGCAGTCGAAGTCCTTGCGGTTGATGACGCCCTTGGCGCCGAGGCTCATCACGTAGTCGCGCTTCGACTCGTCCGAGATCACCGCGATCGCGTTGGCGCCGGAGGCCGCGCAGAGCTGCACGCCGAACACGCCCAAGCCCCCGGAGGCGCCCCAGATCAGCACGTTCTGGCCCGGCCGGACCGTGTGCGGCGCGTGGCCGAACAGCATGCGGTAGGCGGTGGCCAGCGTCAGCGTGTAGCAGGCCGCCTCTTCCCAGGTGAGATGCTTGGGCCGGTGCATCAGCTGGCGCGACTGCACCCGGCAGAACTGCGCGAAGGAGCCGTCCCCGGTCTCGTAGCCCCAGATCCGCTGGGTCGGCGAGAACATCGGGTCGCCGCCGTTGCACTCCTCGTCGTCGCCGTCGTCCTGGTTGCAGTGGACGATGACCTCGTCGCCGACCTTCCAGCGCTTCACCTTGGCGCCGACCTTCCAGACGATGCCGGACGCGTCCGAGCCGGCGATGTGGTACTCGCCCTTGTGCACGTCGAAGGGGGAGATCGGCTCGCCGAGGCCGGCCCAGACGCCGTTGTAGTTCACGCCCGCCGCCATGACGTAGACCAGCACCTCGTCGTCGCCGATCTCCCAGACCGGCAGCACTTCGAGCTGGTGGGACTGTTCCGGGGGTCCGTGGCGCTCGCGCCGGATCGCCCAGGCATACATCTTGGCCGGCACATGACCCAGCGGGGGGATTTCACCCATCTCGTAGAGGTCCTTGACCTCCCCGCCCGTCGGACTGATCGCAGCGCTCGCCGCCATCTCGCTCTCCTCTCGTCCCGCGTGGTTCTCACGGCCGCGGTTCTCCATCGCGCTATAGCGGCGATGCCGGAGGCGTCCAAGTGGGCCGAAAGTCGAAACCCGGTGGTTTCCGACATGAAAAAAGCGCCGGCACAGGGCGGGCGGCCACGTATTCAAAATCGGCTTTCCGGGAGACCAAGTATTATTCGGAGACCGCCTTGGCCGTGTCGGTCCCGTGACCTTGCACGACGCCGACGCCCCGGACCTGAGCTGGTCCCGATCACCCGCGGACACATTCAGACCTAAGTCATTGGCCTGACATGCTCTCTCGCATCAGTGCAGAGGCGGCTCCTGCGAACGACAGATCAGGTGGACTTTATACCAGGACGGCGGTGCCGGTCTGGACCGCATCGCGGCGCGCGGGTCGCACAGGGCTGGGCGGCCTCGGCGCGCGCCGGCGCCTTCAAATCCTGCTGTCCCGGCGGGCAAGTTTTTTCATGAGCCGCCGAGGCCCGCGCGGGCGCCTTGCACTTCCGTCCCGGATGACGGGTGCCCACGCCTTCGCTACGGTGGCCGCAAGGCTGCGCCCCGCGCGCGGGCATTAAAGATCACACGGAGGCGAGGAATGGGCGCGAGCGTCGCGGAGACCAAGAGCGACAAGTCGAGCCGCGATAAGCCGTGGATCATCCGCACCTATGCGGGTCACTCGACCGCGGCGGAGTCGAACAAGCTCTATCGGGGCAACCTCGCCAAGGGTCAGACCGGCCTGTCGGTGGCCTTCGACCTCCCGACCCAGACCGGCTACGACCCCGACCACGAACTCTCCCGGGGCGAGGTCGGCAAGGTCGGCGTCTCGATCGCGCATCTCGGCGACATGCGGACCCTGTTCCAGGACATCCCGCTCGCCCAGATGAACACCTCCATGACGATCAACGCCACGGCCCCGTGGCTGCTGGCGCTCTACCTCGCGGTGGCCGAGGAGCAGGGCGCGCCGATCGCCGCCCTCCAGGGCACGACCCAGAACGACATCATCAAGGAGTACCTGTCGCGCGGCACCTACGTGTTTCCGCCCGCGCCGTCCCTCCGGCTCACCAAGGACGTGATCCTCTTCACCACGAAGAACGTGCCGAAGTGGAACCCGATGAACGTCTGCTCCTACCATCTGCAGGAGGCGGGGGCGACGCCGGTCCAGGAGCTCTCCTACGCGCTGGCCATCGCCATCGCGGTGCTCGACACCGTGCGCGACGATCCCGAGTTCGACGCCGAGAGCTTCTCCGACGTCTTCGGGCGGATCTCGTTCTTCGTGAACGCGGGGCTGCGGTTCGTCACCGAGATCTGCAAGATGCGGGCGTTCTCGGAACTCTGGGACGAGATCGCCCAGGAGCGCTACGGGATCGACGACCCGAAGAAGCGCATTTTTCGGTATGGCGTGCAGGTGAACTCTTTGGGGCTCACCGAGCAGCAACCTGAAAACAACGTCCACCGCATCCTGATCGAGATGCTGGCGGTGACGCTCTCGAAGCGCGCCCGGGCGCGCGCCGTGCAGCTGCCGGCCTGGAACGAGGCGCTGGGCCTGCCGCGGCCCTGGGACCAGCAATGGTCCATGCGCATGCAGCAGATCCTCGCCTTCGAGACCGACTTGCTGGAATACGACGACATCTTCGACGGCAGCCACGTGATCGAGGCCAAGGTCGAGGCGCTGAAGGCCCAGACCCGCGCCGAGCTGGAGCGGATCGGCGGCATCGGCGGCGCGGTGGCGGCCGTCGAGACCGGCGCGCTCAAGCGCGCGCTGGTCGAATCGAATGCGCGGCGGATCTCCGCCATCGAGGCCGGCGAGCAGATCGTGGTCGGCGTCAACAAGTGGCAGCAGGGCGAGCCGTCGCCGCTCACCGCCGGGGAGGGGGCGATCTTCTCCGTCTCCGAGACGGTGGAGATGGAGGCGCAGGGTCGCATCCGCGAATGGCGCAGCCACCGCGACGCAGACGCCGTGGGCCAAGCCCTCGACGCCCTGGAGCAGGCGGCGCGCTCCGGCGCCAACATCATGCCGCCCTCGATCGAGGCCGCCAGGGCCGGCGTCACCACTGGCGAGTGGGGCGCGCGCCTGCGGGAGGTCTTCGGCGAGTACCGGGCGCCCACCGGCGTCACCCTCGAAACGGTCTCCAGCGGCGCGGCCGAGGATGCCAAGCTCCTGATCGCCGATCTCGGCGAGCGCCTCGGCGAGACGCCCAAGCTCGTGGTCGGCAAGCCCGGCCTCGACGGCCACTCGAACGGCGCCGAGCAGATCGCGCTGCGCGCCCGCGACGTCGGGTTCGACGTGACCTACGACGGGATCCGCCAGACGCCCGCCGAGATCGTCGCCAAGGCGAAGGAGACCGGCGCCCACGTGGTCGGCCTGTCGATCCTGTCGGGATCCCACGTGCCCCTGGTGCGCGAGGTCCGGGCCAAGATGCGGGAGGCGGGGCTCGATCACGTCCCGGTGGTGGTCGGCGGCATCATCTCGCCCGAGGACGAGCTGGTCCTCAAGAATATGGGCGTGCGCGCCGTCTACACCCCGAAGGACTACGCCATCGACCAGATCATGGTCGGGCTGGCCAAGGTCGTGGAGAAGAGCCTGGAGCGCCGGGACGGTCCGGCGGAAAGCCCCCGCGCGGAGGCCCAGGTCTACTGAGGGCTCTGACGCTGAGGTTGAAGCGACCGCTAACGCTTCTCAAACAAGTTTAACCGTTGCACGGTCATAACACCCTCGGTCCTCCTCCAGGACCGAGGGCGAAGTGACATGCGCACCGGTATCTCGATCGCGGCCAAGCTCGGGGGATGCCTCGCCGCCCTTGTCCTGGTCATCGCCGCCACGAGCGGCCTCTCGCTGTCCGAGCTGCGCAGCGTCAACGCCACCGCGGCGGAGCTGCGCGACGTGCGCGTACCCACCACCGATGCGCTCGGGCGGATCGGCGTCCTCATCATGCGCCAGCGGGTCAATGGCGGACGCCTGATCACCGCCGACACGCCGGAGCTGCGCGCAGAGGTCGCGGCCATGATCGCCAAGCGCGGCGCGCAGCTCGCCGCGCAGTTCGCCCGCTACGAGGCCGAGCCGCTCACACCGGCCGAGCGCGAGTCCTACGCGGCCCTTCGCCGGAACCTCGATACCTACACCGCCCTGCAGACGCAGGCTCTGGACAAGGCCACGTCCGGCGACGTCGGCGGCGGTCAGCGGATCTACAACACGACGATGTCGGCCGGCATCAACGCCGTCCTGAGCGAGTGGGACCGGCTGGTCGACCTGAACGCCGCCGGCTCCCAGGCGAGCGGCACGCTGATCGAGGAGACCTACGCGGCCGCCAACCGGAACATGCTGGCGCTCGCCGGCCTCGCCCTGGTCGTCGCCCTGGTCGCCCTGGTGATGGTGCTGCGCGGCGTCAGCCGACCGCTGCGGGCGATTTCCGCGGCGACGCAGCGCCTCGCCGCGGGCGATACCGAGACCGAGATCCCGGGCCGGAGCCGCCGGGACGAGATCGGTGCGCTGGCCGGATCGGTCGTGGTGTTCCGCGATAATCTGATCCGGAGCCGCGCCCTCGAGGCGGAGACCGCCCTGGCCCGTGCGGACGCCGAGACCCAGCGCCGGGTCGCGACCCATGCCCTGGCGGACGCCTTCGAGCAGGCGGTGGGCGGCATCGTCGGCGGCGTCTCGGCGGCGGCCACCGAGCTGGAGGCCACCGCCCGGTCCCTGACCGGCAGCGCGACGGATGCGGCCGGGCAGTCGGGCACGGTCGCGGCGGCCGCCGGAGAGGCGGCGGCCAACGTCAACACCGTGGCGGCCGCTGCCGAGGAGCTGGGCTCCTCCGTGCAGGAGATCAGCCGGCAGGTCAGCGGCTCGGCCGAACTCGCCCGCATCGCCGTCGCGGAGGCGACCGATACGGTGGCGCTGGTGCAGGACCTGAGCAAAGCGGCGGCGAAGGTCGGCGACGTGGTGGCGCTGATCTCCGGCATCGCCGCGCAGACCAACCTGCTGGCGCTCAACGCCACCATCGAGGCGGCCCGGGCCGGCACCGCGGGGCGCGGCTTCGCGGTGGTCGCCTCCGAGGTCAAGGCGCTCGCCGAGCAGACCGCCCGGGCCACTGAGGAGATCACCGGCCAGATCGGCCGGATCCAGTCCTCCACCGGGCAGGCCGCATCGGCGATCGACGGGATCGGCCGGCGCATCCGCGAGATCGACGGCGTGGCGACGAGCATCGCGGCGGCCGTGGAGCAGCAGGGCGCAGCGACACAGGAGATCGTCCGCAACGTCGCCGAGGCGGCCGCCGGCACCGGCGCGGTGACCGGCACCATCGCGAGCCTCGCCCAGTCGGCCGAGGAGACCGGCGCGGCGGCGGCCCAGGTTCTCGGAGCCGCCTCCGAGATGTCGCGCCAGTCCGAGCATCTGACCGCCGAGGTCGGGCGCTTCCTTGCCACCGTGCGGGCGGCGTAAGGTACTCACGGTCGCATCGCGGATCGGTTAGGACGGCGCCATGCCGTCCGATTTACCCTCCGCCCTGCCGACGCTCCTCCTCCTCGCCGTTCCGCTCGCTGCCGCCCTGTCGGCCGGGCTGATCCTGCGCCTGCGTCCACTGCTGCAGCGCTACGCCCTGGCGCGGCCCAACGCCCGCTCCAGCCACACCGTCCCGACCCCTCAAGGCGGCGGGATCGCGGTGGTCACGGCCCTCGTGACGATCTCGGGCCTGCTGATCGCGGCACCCGAGATCGGCGGCCGGCCGGACTGGATCTGGCTCGCCGGATGCACCCTGGCCCTGGCGATCCTGGGCGCCATCGACGACGTCAGGCCGCTCCCGGCCGCGCTGCGCCTCGCCGCGCAGGCGGTGGCGGTGGGGCTGCTGGTCTGGCACCTGGACGGACGGCTGCTGCCCGGCCTCCCCCTCGGGCTCGAGCGCGCCTTCGCCCTGCTGGCGGGGCTGTGGTTCGTGAACCTGACGAACTTCATGGACGGTCTCGACTGGATGACCGTGGCCGAGATCGTCCCGGTCGCCGGCGCGCTCCTCCTGGCCGGCCTCGTCGGACACCTGCCGCCGCTGCCGACCCTGGTGGCGGCCAGCCTCCTGGGCGCAATGCTCGGCTTCGCGCCGTTCAACCGACCCGTCGCGAAGCTCTTCCTCGGGGATGTCGGGTCGCTGCCGATCGGGCTCGTCACCGCCTGGCTGCTGTGCCAGCTGGCCCTGGCGGGCGGCCTCGCCGCCGCCCTGCTGCTGCCGCTGGTGTATCTCGCCGATGCCAGCCTGACGCTCACCGCCCGGGCGGCCCGGGGCGAGCGGATCTGGGAGGCCCATCGCGGACACTATTACCAGAGGGCGACCGTCAACGGGCTTAGGGTCCCGGCCGTTGTGGGACGGGTGTTCGCGGTCAACCTCGCGCTGACCATGCTCGCCGCCGCGACCTTGCTTTGGCCGTCCTGGCTGGTCACGCTCGCCGCCCTGGCAGCCGGGCTCGCCCTGGTCGCCGCCCTGCTCCGCCGCTTCGCCCGCGCCCCGGCGCCGGCCCCAGCCGAAGGTGCCGCACAACCGTGACCGGACTCATCGCGCTCACCGGGGCGACCGGCTTCATCGGCCGCCATCTGCTCGCCGACCTCACCGCGCGCGGCTACCGGGTCCGCGTGCTGCTGCGCCGGCCGACCACCGTGCCGGAGGGTGCCGCGAGCGCGGTGGTCGGCGACCTGACCCGCCCGATCAACATGGCGGCGGCCCTCAGCGGCGTGGACGCGGTGGTGCATTCGGCCGGCCTCGCCCATGCCAATCTCGGCCCGACGCCGTCGGGTGCCCCGGAGGACGATTACCGGACGCTCAACACCGAGGCGACGCGCAGGCTCGCGGAGGCCGCGGCGCGCGCGAAGGTGCGCCGCTTCGTGTTCCTGTCCTCGATCCGCGCCCAGGTCGGGGCGAGCGCGCCGGGCGTGGTCGGCGAGGAGGATCCTGCCAACCCCACCGACGCCTACGGCCGCTCCAAGCTGGAGGCCGAGCGGGCGCTCGCCGAAACCGGGCTGGATTGGGTCGCCCTGCGCCCGGTGCTCGTCTACGGGGCGGGGGTGAAGGGCAACATGGCCGCCCTCCTGCGCCTGGCGCGCAGCCCCTATCCGCTGCCGCTGGGCGGCCTCGCGGCGCGGCGCTCGCTGATCTCCCTGGAAAGCCTGTCGGGCGCCGTCGAGGCGGTGCTGGCGGCCCCCGTCCCCCTGAACCGCGCGCTCATCGCCGCCGATCCGGATCCGCTCAGCCTGCCCGAGATGATCGCGTCCCTGCGCCGGGGCCTCGGCCGTGGCCCCGGCCTCGTGCCGGTTCCGGCCGGGCTCGTCAGACTGGCCTGCCGGATGACCGGCCGGGACGCGCAGTTCGCCCGGGTCGCCGAAGGGCTCGTCGCCCGCGCCGACGGGCTCGCGGCGCTGGGCTGGCGGCCGGCCGCACCGACCCCGGACGGCCTTGCCCGGCTGGCGCGCGATGGCGGCTGAAGGCGGGGCAGGAACGGAGCGGGGAACGTCGCGGTTCCTGCCCGCGGCGCCTTCGGCTAACCCGGGGGAAAGACCACGGCCCCGCGTCCGGCAGGCCCGGGTCGGGGTCCGGCAACGCCTACAGGTTCGTCCCAGAGGTTCCTCATGCGCAGGCTGATCCTGCTCCGGCACGCCAAGTCGGACCGCCCGCCGGGCGTGGCCGACCACGAGCGCCCACTCAACGACCGCGGACGACGCGCCGCCCCGACGGTGGGCGCCCACCTCGCACGGGAGGGCCTGTGCCCGGATCTCGCCCTGGTCTCGACCGCCGCGCGGACGCGCGAGACCTGGGCGGCGATGGAGGCCGCCCTCGGCCACCCCGAGACACGCTGGCAGTCCGAGATCTACGAGGCGCCGGCGCGCCGGATCCTCGCGGTGATCCGGCAGGCGCCCGATGCGGCGGCCACCCTGATCGTGGTCGGCCACAATCCGGGCCTCGGCGACCTCGCGGCGGACCTCGCGGGGTCCGGGCCGCGGGCGGCCCGGGACCGGCTGGCCCTGGAATTTCCGACGGCCGCCTACGCGGTGATCGATTTCGACGGCGACCTCTGGGCGGAGATCGCGCCGGGCCGAGGCCGCCTGGACCGGTTCGTGCGCCCGCGGGACATCGACCCGGATCTCGGGGGCTGACGCCTCAGGCGACCGGCACCACGACGGCGTGCGCCTCGACCTCCGCGTGGGTTGGGAGGGGCGAGCCCGGCACGAAGGCCTCGAAGGCCGCCCAGAAATCCTGCCGGATCGCGTCCCGCTCGGTCAGGATCTCGTGCCGGGAATCCGGCAGGACCAGGATGTGGCCGGCCTTCAGCCGCGCCGCGAACCGCTCGGTGTCCGGCGTGCCGCAGACCGGGTCGGCGCCCGCCGCGACGATCAGGGTCGGCAGCGTGATGCGTGGCGCCGTCCGCGGGTCGCGCAGGCGCGCCATCGCCCGGAACGCCTCGGCGAGCCACGCGATCGTCGGGTCGCCGACCGCTCCGGCCCCCACCTGCCGCGCCGCCGCGGCGTTGCGGGCGTAGCGGACGGGATCGCGCGCGAGGCGGTTGCCGGCGTAGGGATTGGTGGCGATCGAGACCGGCTTGCCGAGCGGGATGTACCGGCTCCCGAGGCCCAGACGGTGCAGGCCCTGGGACAGCAGCGCGGCGCCGGCCGGCCAGCGGACCATCCGGATCGACAGCATCGGCGCCAGGGCCACCAGCCGCCGGAACGGCAGCCAGCCGTCGAGGGCACCGAGGAGGGCGACGCATCCCCCCATGGAATGCGCGAGGCCGACATGCGGCTCGGGCATCAGCGGCACCAGCACGGTCTCGGCCACGGCCCTGAGGTCGAGCCGATACTCGTCGAACCGGGCGACGTGGCCCTTGTGCGGATCGTCCACCCGCCGATCCGATTCGCCCTGGCCGCGCCAGTCGAAGGCGACGACCGCGAAGCCCCGCCCCCGCAGCTCGTGGATCGTCTCGTAGTACTTCTCGATGAACTCGGCCCGGCCCTGGAGCAGGCAGACGGTGCCCCGGCAGGTGCGCGCCGTCGTCTGCCAGTAGGCCGCCCGCAGGGTGCAGTCGTCGCGCGTGCCGACCGCGATCAGCGTGCCGCCCGGCGGGACCGGGTTGTCGGGCGTGCTGCGCAGGGTCAGGAGCGGCGGCTCGCGCCCGGTGTCACCGTCGAAGCGTCTCACAAGCCTCACCTCTGCGCGTCCGTGCATCGCCGGCATGCACCCGCCGACCGTAGCGAAAAAAATTGCGTTTCCTGCCATCGCCCCGGGTCTTGAAGCCCGATTTTCCCCCTCCGATATCTCGTCTGTGCCGGCCGTCAGGCGGCACGAAAGGCGGGTCCGGCCCATCGGGCGGACCGGAATTGCATGTTGCTCAGACGAGGATATGTCATGCGTCAGTTCGATCTCGCTCCCCTCTACCGTTCCACCGTCGGCTTCGACCGCCTGTTCTCCGCTCTCGATCAGTTCGCGAGCGCCGAGGCGGCTCCGACCTATCCGCCCTACAACATCGAGCGGACCGGCGAGAACGCCTACCGCATCACCGTCGCGGTCGCCGGCTTCACCGAGTCCGACCTGTCGATCGAGGTGCGGGAGAACGCCCTCACCCTGAAGGGCGAGCGCTCGGCCGAGGGCAAGGCGGAATTCCTGCACCAGGGCATCGCGGCCCGCGCCTTCGAGCGCCGGTTCCAGCTCGCCGACCACGTCCAGGTGACGGGCGCGGCGCTCGAGAACGGCCTCCTCCACATCGACCTCGTGCGCGAGGTCCCGGAGGCGAAGAAGCCCCGCCGCATCCAGATCGCCACGGCGGCGCGCCCGAGCGCCCCGGTGATCGAGGGTGACGTCCGCAAGGACGCGGTCCAGCAGGCCGCCTGATCCCTTCTCGCGCGGAACTGTCAGGTCCCAATCAGGTCCTTGGAGCGCCCCGGCCCCCGGCCGGGGCGCTTTCTTGCGTCGGGTGTCATAATGGCGTGTGGCCGACATGCTCTCTGTCGGATTCGACGGTGCAGGGACGCGCACCCGGAGTGAACCCGACCATGGTCGCCAATCTCGCCCGCGGAGCCTACAGCGCGCTCGGAGCCGGCTGGCACAGGGGCGTGCAGTGGGGCGTCGGCGCGCCGATCGCCAAGCTGCGCCGCCGGCCGATCCCGCTTCCGGTCGTCGACGGCGCGAACGGAATCGCCGACCTCCTCTCGGCCGAGCGTCCGATCCGCCTGCCCGAGCCGTTCGAGGGCCGCAGCCTCGGCCGCATCGGCAGCCTGGAGGTGCGGCTGGCGACGCGGAAATCCGAGATCCGGCGCGCCCAGCGGCTGCGCTACAAGGTCTTCTACGAGGAGATGTCGGCGGCCCCCTCCGCGCTCGCCGCCCTGTCCCGCCGCGACGTCGACGGCTACGACGCCGTCTGCGACCACCTCCTCGTCCTCGACCACGCCGCCGCGAAGCGGAAGAAGCCCTTCGTCGAACCGCGCCCGAAGGTCGTCGGCACCTACCGGCTGCTGCGCGGCGAAGTGGCCGAGCGGCATACCGGCTTCTATTCCGAGAGCGAGTACGACCTCGCGCCGCTGCTCGCCGCACAGGGACACCGGCGGATCCTGGAACTCGGCCGCTCCTGCGTTCTCAAGCCCTACCGGAGCAAGCGCACCGTCGAGCTGCTGTGGCAGGGGATCTACGCCTATGTCCTGCATCACCGGATCGACGCGCTGATCGGCTGCGCGAGCCTGGAGGGCACCGATCCGGACCGGCTGGCGCTGCCGCTCGCCTTCCTGCACCACCATGCCCGCGCGCCTGAGGCTTGGCGCGCGCAGGCGCTGCCGGAGCGCGCGGTGAGGATGGACCGGATGCCGCGCGAGGCGGTGGATGCCAAGGCCGCCCTTCAGGCGCTGCCGCCCCTGGTCAAGGGCTACCTGCGCCTCGGCGCCACCTTCGGCGACGGTGCGGTGATCGACCGTCAGTTCGGCACGACGGACGTGTTCGTCACGCTGCCGGTCGAGGCGATCGGAGCCCGCTACCGGGGGCACTTCGCGCCAGCGGAGTAAGAGTGCGGGCGATCGGAGGCGAGGGTCCGCACCGTCTTTGCGAGCGGAGCGAAGCAATCCAGGGCAGCGCGACCACGCTGAGCGTGGCGATGCTGGGTTGCTTCGCTCCGCTCGCAATGACGAAGGCGCGGCAGCCCCTTAAAGATCCCCCAGCGCCAGCTGACCCTGGTTGCGCGCCTTCGGCGGCGCGGCCTTGCGCTCCTTGGTCCGGGCCGGGGCGGCACGCGCGGCCGCCGGCTTCCTGGGCTTCGGATCGCCGCGCATCCGGGCCACCGCCTTGTCGCGGGCGACCGCCTCCGGGGCGCTCGGATCGTCGGTCAGCCACTTGCCGCGCTTGATCACCTCGTTCACGCGGCCCTGGTTGACCCCGACCTTGAAGGCGATCTCCTGCTGGGTCATGCCGGTCGTGGCGTGGAGGTCCAGGATCGCCCGGGCGAGTTCCGGGGTCATCTTCTGCCCCGTCAGCCGGCGGGCCGGCTTGACCGTGCGGGTCGCGCGGTCGCGCTCCCGCAGGCGCTCGAGGAGCGCCAGCGCCATGTTCATGCCATGCTCGCGCAGGGCTTCCTCGAACTCTTTCAGGGTCGCCATCGGCGCCATCCTCCGCCGGGCTCTCGGGCCGGTATCTCGCGGGAGAACGTGCCGGGAACGCCACAGTTGCGCAAGCGCCTGGGACAGGCACCCGCTCCGGTGTCGGTGGACGACAGGTGTCATCCACCGGAAATCCCGGCCGGCCACCGCCCCTGGCCTCCCCGCAGCGGCTCGTTTACAGGGGGCTCACCCGTTCCGGCAGGCCCAGCCCGCGCTCGATGATCAGCCCGATCCGCAGAATCGCCCCCGGCGAAACGCCCGGCGCCCTGGCCCGGGAGCTGGAGGCGGGGGCGGTCCTGCTCTTCCCGGACCTGCCCTTCCCGTTCAGCGATTTCGAGCGCCGGTTCACCGAGCGGCCCTTCGCGGACGGCAAGGCCAAGAACGTCAACATCCGCGGCGAGGCCGCGGTGTTGCGCGGCGCGGCCGGCACCCCGGAGGAGCAGGAGGCCCTGCGCCAGCTCCTGATCCGCTACCGGGCCTTCGCCCGGGAGCTGATCGGCGCCTACCTGCCCCAGTATCTCGACCGGGTGAGCCTCGCCGGCACCTCCTACCGTCCCTTCGACGTCGACCGGCGCAAGCTCAGCTGGCGGCGCGACGACACCCGGCTGCACGTCGACGCCTTCCCGTCGAACCCGATCGGCGAGAGGCGGATCCTGCGGGTATTCCGCAACATCAACCCGGCGGGCGAGCCGCGCCGCTGGCGCGTCGGCGAGGATTTCGGATCGATGGCGGACAGGTTCCTGCCGCGGCTGCCGGGCTATTCGCCGCTCTCGGCCCGCCTGCTCGCCGCGCTGCGCATCACAAAGGCCAGGCGCTCGGAATACGACCACCTGATGCTGAACCTGCACGACGCCCTCAAGCAGGACGAGACCTATCAGGCGTCGGCGCCCCAGGCCGACGTGGAATTCCACCCGGGCGAGACCTGGGTGACCTTCTCGGACCTCGTGATGCACGGGGCGATGGGCGGCCGCTACATGCTGGAGCAGACCGCCTATCTGCCGGTCGCCGCCCAGGCCGACCCATCCTTGAGCCCGCAGCGCATCCTGGCGGCCAAGCTCGGCCGCCCTCTTCGCACCTGAGAGAGGGACGTCAGACCATGATCCTCGAGATCGCGCAGATCGAGATCAAGCCCGGCCTGGAAGCCGAATTCGAGGCGGGCATCACCGAGGCCTCGGCGATCTTCAAGCAGGCCAAGGGCTGCCGACACTTCGAGGTGCGTCGCTCGATCGAGCACCCGCAGCGCTACCGGCTGCTGATCCACTGGGACACGCTGGAGGCCCACACGAAGGACTTCACCGGCTCGCAGCCCTGGCAGGATTACCGCGCGCTGGTCTCCCACTGCTTCGCCGGGCCGGTGGCCGTCGAGCATGCCGAGCAGGTGCTGAAGGCGTTTTGAACGGAGCCGCTTTGCGGCAAGTCCCGCGCTGGGTCCCGGGTCGCATTCCGCTAGCGCTGCATGCGCCCGGGAAAAGGCGTCGCGATCCATCCTGCGCCGCCCTTTCCCGGACAGGTGGAGCGGAGCGGAACCTGATCCGGGATCCAGCGCGGGAAGTGCCGCGAGAGCGGCTCCGAATAAGCCGAAGCGGTCCGCAGCGTTGCGACGCAGGCCGCCGGTGCTAGGCTCCCGCGCGACTGGCCCCGACGCGAATCATCGGGGACGCGGCAGGTGGGGAGCAGGCTGATGACGCGGCTCGGACGGCTCGCGGGTGCCCTGGCGCTCCTCGGATGGGCCGCGGGACCGGCTCTCGCCCAGACCCCGCCGGCCGCCCGCACCGCACCGCGTCCGGTGACGACGGTGTCCGTGCCGTTCGCCAAAAGCTTCGTCCGGCCGGACCTCGCCAGCGCCGCGGTCCGCCTGGAGACCGCGCTCAAGGCGGAAGCCGCCGGTCCGCTGCGGCCGGCCGGCCAGTCCCGGGCCGCCGGGCTGGCCCTGCTCGCCGCCGACAAGCCCGACGAGGCCCTCGCATCCCTTGCCGCCGCGGTGGCGGCCGACCCGGCCGACGGGCGCAACTGGCAGTCGTATGCCCGCGCAACTTCGGTAGCCCTGGGCACGCTCGAGGACAACGATTACCAGGGCCGGGCGCGCCTGCGCGGGCGGGCGACGGCCGCCGCCTATCGCGCCTACGAGCGCGCCGGCACGGCCGCCGACGCCGCGGCGTCACTGGCGGCTCTCGGCGCCGCGGAGGCGGAGCAGGAATCCTGGCGCCCGGCGCTGGACGCCTACGCGGCGAGCCTCGCCCTGGCCGAGACCGGCCCGGTCCGCGAGACCTACGAGACCCTGCGGGCGCAGCACGGCTTCCGCATCCTCGACTACAAGGTCGATTCCGACGCGGCCGCCCCGCGGGCCTGCTTCACCTTCTCGGACGCGATCAAGCCCAAGACCGACTACGCGCCCTTCGTCGCCGTGTCGGGCAGCAGCGCGGCCGCGGTGACCGGGGAGGGCTCCCAGGTCTGCGTCGACGGCCTCAAGCACGGCGGCCGCTACGCCATCGTGGTGCGCCAGGGCCTGCCCTCCGCGGTGGGCGAGAGCCTGCTCAAGGCCGCCGATTACGAGATCTACGTCCGCGACCGCGCCCCGCAGGTGCGCTTCACCGGCCGCAACTACGTCCTGCCGCGCACCGGTCAGGCCGGCGTGCCCCTCGTCTCGGTGAACGCGCCGAAGCTCGACGTCGAGGTGCTGCGCATCGGCGACCGCGGCCTGCTGCCGACCCTGCGCTCCGAGGACTTTCTCGGCCAGCTCAGCGGGGCCACCGCCCGGACGATCGCCTCCGAGAAGGGGCAGCGCGTCTGGAAGGGCACCCTCGACACCGCCAAGGCCGAGCTGAACCAGGAGGCGGTGACCGCCTTCCCGGTCCTGCAGGCGGTGGGCAAGCTGGAGCCCGGCCTCTACGTCATGCTGGCCCGCCCCTCGGGCGTGGCCGCCTCCGACGAGGAGTACGACACCCAGGCGACCCAGTGGTTCGTGGTCTCGGATCTGGGGCTCACCGCCACCAAGGGCCGGGACGGGGTCACCGTGGTCCTGCGCTCGCTCGCCTCCGCGCAGGTGATGGCGGGCGCCGAGATCCGGCTGATCGCCCGCAACAACGAGGTGCTGGGCACCCGCACCACGGATTCGCAAGGTCACGCCGCCTTCGATCCGGGGCTCGCCCGCGGGGAGGGCGGCACGGCGCCGAGCCTCGTGGTCGCCCAGGCGGGTGGCGATTACGGCTTCCTCGACCTCAACCTCGGCGCCTTCGACCTCACCGACCGCGGCGTGAAGGGAAGGCCCGAGACCGGCGGCCTCGACGCCTACCTGTTCCCGGAGCGGGGGGTCTACCGCACGGGCGAGACCGTCCAGCTCACCGCTCTCCTGCGCGATCCCCGCGGCGCCGCCGTGCCGGACCTGCCGCTGACCCTGGTGGTCAAGCGTCCGGACGGCGTCGAGTACCGGCGGGTCTCGGTGCCCGACCAGGGGCTCGGCGGCCGGGCGCTGCAGCTGCCGCTCCTGTCGGGGGCGATGCACGGCACGTGGCGGGTCTCCGCCTACACCGACCCGAAGGCGCCCGCGCTCGGCGAGACCAGCTTCCTCGTGGAGGATTACGTCCCCGAGCGGCTGGAGGTGACCCTCAAGGCCCGGCAGCCGGCCCTGAACCGGGGCGAGGCCGCGCGGGTCGACGTCGCCGCCCGCTACCTCTACGGCGCCCCGGGGTCTGACCTCGACGTGTCGGGCAGCGTCGTGGTGCAGGCCGCCGCGTCGAGCGGCATCAAGGGCCTGGAGGGCTATGCCATCGGCCTCGACGACGAGGCCGTGGAGCCGGTCACGCAGGAACTTCAGGATCACGCGACCACGAACCCGCAGGGCAACGCCGTCGTGACGGTGCCGGTGCCGCAGGTCGCCGCCCCCCGCGCGCTGGAGGCGAAGATCACCCTGGCGGTCGGCGAGCCCGGCGGCCGGGCTCTGTCGCGCAGCCTGACCCTGCCGATCCTCCCGGCCGGCCCGGTCCTCGCTCTGCGCAAGGGCTTCGCGGAGCTCAAGGACGGCGGGAATGCGGCCTTCGACGTGGTCTTCACCCAGCCGGACGGCGTGCTCCTGGGCCGACCGGGGGTGACCTGGACGCTGTCGCGGATCGATTCCGCCTACCAATGGTACCGGGCGGACGGGCGCTGGTCCTTCGAAGCGGTCAAGACTGCCCGGCGCGTCGCCAGCGGCACCGTCGACCTCAAGGTCGCCGGCCCGAGCCGGATCGAGGCGCCGGTGGGACTCGGCCGCTACCGGCTGGAGGTCTCGACCCCGGGCGCGCCCGAGGCGACCGCGAGTCTCGGCTTCGAGGTGGGCTGGGGCGGCTCCGAGACCGCGGAGGCGCCCGACCTCCTCGATCTGACCCTCGATAAGGCCGCCTACGCGGCCGGCGACACCCTGCGGGCCAAACTCAGCCCGAAGTTCAAGGGTCAGGCCAGCCTGATGGTGGTCAGCGACCGCGTGCACGAGACCCTGGAGGTCAGCGTACCGGAGGGCGGCACCACGGTGAGCCTGCCGGTGAAGGCCGAATGGGGTGCCGGCGCCTACCTGGTGGCCACCGCCTACCGGCCTCTCGATCAGGCGGCCAAGCGCCTGCCCGGCCGGGCGCTGGGACTGGCGTGGTTCTCGGTGGACCGGGAGCGGCGCAGCCTCGGCGTTGCCGTGAAGGCACCGGAGCGGGCGCGCCCGCGCCAGGACCTGACCCTGCCGGTCCAGCTCACGGGGCTGAAATCCGGCGCGCCGGCGCGGATCACCGTGGCCCTCGTCGATGTCGGCATCCTCAACCTGACCCGCTACGCGGCGCCGGACCCGACCCAGTACTTCCTCGGCCAGCGGGCGCTCGGGCCGGAGGTCCGCGACCTCTACGGCTACCTGATCGACGGCATGCAGGGATCGGCCGGGGCGATCCGCTCCGGCGGCGACGCGGGCGGCGGCGAGCTCGCCGATTCCCCGCCGACCCAGGCGCCGCTGGCGCTCTACTCCGGAATCGTCACCGTGGGACCGGACGGCGCGGCCAGCGTCACCTTCCCGATCCCGGCCTTCAACGGCACCGGCCGCGTCATGGTCACCGCCTGGAACGGCGACCGGGTGGGGCAGGCGCAGGCCGACGTGATCATCCGCGATCCGGTCGTGCTCAGCGCCACGCTGCCGCGCTTCCTCGACACCGGCGACCGCTCGCGCCTGTTCGTGGCCCTCGACAACGTCGAGGGGCAGGCGGGCGCGTACACGGTCGACCTGAGTCCGACCGGCCCGGTCGTGGTCGGAGCCAGCGCGCTGCGCCAGACGCTGCGGCTGGAGGCGGGCGCCAAGGGCCAGTTCGCGGTCCCGCTCACCGCCGCCGGACCGGGCACGGCCCGCCTCGACCTCGCTCTGTCGGGGCCCGGCCTCCCGGCCGCCCTGAACCAGAGCTTCGCCCTCGGGATCTCGCCGGGGACCGGGGCCCTGCTGCGCCGCTCGGTGCGCAGCCTCGCCCCTGGGGCGAACCTGACGCTGACCTCGGATCTCCTCGCCGACCTGCAGCCGGGCACCGGCAGCGTCTCGCTCTCGGCCACGCCCCTGCCGGGGGTCGACGTGGCGGCCCTGCTCCGGGCGCTCGACCGCTACCCCTACGGATGTTCCGAGCAGGTGGTGAGCCGGGCGATGCCACTGCTCTACGTCAACAAGCTCGCGACCCTGGAAAAGCTCGCCCTCGATGCGGGCGCCGACGACAGGGTGCGCGAATCGATCGAGCGGCTGCTCGCCCGCCAGGATTCGAGCGGCGATTTCGGCCTGTGGTCGGCGCAGGGGTCGAGCGACCTGTGGCTCGACGCCTACGTGACCGACTTCCTCACCCGCGCTCGGGAGCGCAACTTCGCGGTGCCGCAGAAGGCCTTCGCCCAAGCCCTCGACTACCTGCGCAACGCGGTGGCCAACGCCACCGAGGTGCGCAACGGCGGCGCCGACCTTGCCTACGCGGCCTACGTGCTCGCCCGGAACGGCCGGCCTGTGATGGGCGACCTGCGCTACCTCGCCGACACCAAGATCGGCGACTTCTCCTCCGCCTTCGGGCGCGCGCAGCTCGCCGCCGCCCTGGCGCTGCTGGGTGACCGCGGCCGGGCCGCCAAGGCGATGGAGTCGGCGCTCACCGTGCTCCGCACCGACCGCGACAAGGGCCTGTACCGGGCCGATTACGGCTCCCGCCTGCGCGACGGGGCCGGGTTGATCACCCTGGCGGCTGAGAGCGGGCTGACGCAGAGCGCCCTCGGTCCGGTCGCGGCGGCCCTCGGCGAGGAGCAGCAGTCCGAGCGGGCGACGAGCACGCAGGAGAATGCCTGGTTGGTGCTCGCCGCCGAGAGCCTGTCCAACGAGGCGGGCGCCCTGTCGTTCACCCTGGACGGCGCGCCGCAGACCGGGATGCTCGCCCGGGTCTACCGGGAGGCGGCCCTAGCCGAGCAGGGCGTGCAGCTGGTCAATACCGGTCGCGCGCCGGTGCAGGTGGCCGTGACCGTCAACGGCAGCCCCCTGGCGCCGGAGCCGGCGGCGCAGCAGGGCTACACGATCGAACGGAGCTTCCGGCGCCTCGACGGCAGCGTCGTCGACCCCGCGAGCGGCCTGCGCCAGAACGACCGGCTGGTGGTGGTGCTCAAGGTCACCGAGGCCAAGGCGGAGGCCGCGCGGCTCCTGCTGGTCGATCCCCTGCCGGCGGGTTTGGAGATCGACAACCCGAAGCTGCTGGACGCCGACGCGCTCCAGGGGCTCGCCTTCGCCAAGTCCGACGTGCAGCCGGTCCACACCGAGTTCCGCGACGACCGGTTCGTGGCGGCCTACGAGCGGGAGCCGAGCCAGTCGGCCTTCTTCACCGTGGCCTACACGGTCCGGGCGGTCGCGCCCGGAACCTACGTGCATCCCGGCGCCACCGTGGAGGACATGTACCGGCCGGCGCGGTTCGGACGGACCGCCTCGGGCAGCGTGACGGTCGGGGCGGCGAAGTAGGGCGCCGTTCGGGGGCGTCGGTCGACGTCAGCTCGCCGTCATCGCGCGCGCGGCGAAGCGGCCCAGGGCAGCGGGACACCGGCCGTCGTGGCGCTGCTGGATTGCGTCGCTGCGCTCGCAAAGACGGCGACCCGCCACCCAGATCTTACGGAACTCCAACTCTCACCCCTCATCCTGAGGTGCCGGAGCGCAGCGAAGGCCTCGAAAGAGGCCTCCAGCAACCGCAAGTCTCTCTGGAGGGCTCCTTCGAGGCGGCTTCCCCGCACCTCAGGATGAGGGGTGAGAGTTGGACGCCTTCCGTTGGACCGTCGCTCAATCGTCGAGGCCGGCGTAGAATCCCTCCACGCCGATGCCCTCTTCCTGCATCATCCGGGCGCGGGCGCGCAGCTTCTCGGTCTCGCTCTTGAGCTGGCCGCAGGCCGCCAGGATGTCCCGGCCGCGGGGCGTGCGCACCGGCGAGGCGTAGCCGGCGTTGAACACGATCTCGGAGAAGCGCTCGATCCGGTCCCAGTCGGAGCATTCGTAGCGGCTGCCCGGCCAGGGATTGAACGGGATCAGGTTGATCTTGGCCGGAATGCCCTTGAGCAGGCGCACCAATTCCCGGGCATCGGCGTCCGAATCGTTGACGCCCTTCAGCATCACGTATTCGAAGGTGATCCGGCGGGCGTTGCTCAGGCCTGGATAGGATCGGCAGGCGGCAAGCAGCTCGGCGATCGGGTATTTCCGGTTGAGCGGCACCAGCTCGTTGCGTAGGTCGTCGCGCACGGCGTGGAGCGAGATCGCCAGCATGGCGTTGGCCTGCTCGCCGAGTCGGGAAATCTGCGGCACGACCCCCGAGGTCGAGACCGTGATCCGGCGACGGGACAGGCCGAGACCCTCCTGGTCCGACATGACGCCGACTGCGTCGACCACCGCGTCGAGATTGTAGAGGGGCTCGCCCATGCCCATGAACACGATGTTGGTCACGAGCCGGCCGACCTCTCCGGCCCCGCCCGCGTCCCGGCTCGGCATCTGGCCGGGCCAGTCGCCGAGTTCGTCCCGGGCGGTGACGAGCTGCTGCACGATCTCAGGGCCTGATAGGTTGCGCACAAGGCGCTGCGTGCCGGTGTGGCAGAACGAGCAGGTGAGGGTGCAGCCGACCTGGCTCGACACGCACAGCGTGCCGCGATCGGGACCGGGGATGTAGACGCACTCGATCTCGGCGCCGCGATTGTGCTCCTGCCGGTTGGTCGGGGCCATACGCAGCAGCCACTTGCGGGTGCCGTCGCGGGACACCTGCCGGCTCGCCACCTCGGGCCGCTCCAGGGTGAAGTGCTCGGCGAGCTGCGCCTTCAGGGCCTTGCCGACATTGGTCATCTCGGCGAAGTCGGCCACCCCGCGGAAATTGACCCAGTGCCAGATCTGGCCGGAACGCATCCGGCTCTCGCGCTCGGGCACCCCCATGCCGACGAGCTGCGCCTTGAGGGCGTCGCGGGTCAGGCCGACCAGCGACGGGCGGCGGCCGGGCAACGCCTCGGGAAGGAAATCGGGCGCCTTCTCGATCGCGGCATCGGCCGCGCGGGCGCTGTCGAGCGACGGCGTCGCCATGGCGTTCAAACGATCCATACGATGGGAAAGGGTCTGATATAGGCGATCGCGGCGACGAATGCGAATGCGCGCCGCCCACAGGGGACCTGACGAAGAGCCATGGCGACCGACACCCGAGCCGGGCAGGCGATCTACAATCCGCGGACGCTGCAGCTCTACGATCTCGTCGTGCTGCGCCTATCGAATCCGCTGATCTGGCGCTGCCCGACGGCGCGGATCCTGGACCTCTACGACCGCCACGCGGGCTCGGCGCATCTCGATGTCGGCGTCGGGACCGGCTGGTATCTCGACCGGTGCCGCTTTCCCGCGCCGGCGCCGCGCATCGGCCTGATGGACCTCAACGCCGACAGCCTCGCCTTCGCGGCCGACCGGATCGCGCACTACCGGCCCGAGACCTACCGCGTCGACGTGCTCGGCGCCCCGGCCACCGGCCTCGCGCCGTTCGACTCGATCGGGATGACATACCTGCTGCACTGCCTGCCCGGGGACATCGCCGCGAAGGCGAGAGCCTTCGACACGGTGCGGCCGTGCCTGCGGGACAGTGGTGTCGTCTTCGGCGCCACGATCCTGTCCGGGGGCGTCCCGACCACGGCCGCGGCGCGGTCGCTGATGCGGCTCTACAACCGCAAGGGCGTGTTCTCGAACGCCGCCGACACCCTGCCGGCCCTGCGCGCGGCGCTGGACCGGCGCTTTCGATCGGTGGCGATCACGGTCGTCGGCTGCGTCGCCCTGTTCGTCGCACGGGACCCGCGCTGATTCGACCATCGCCTTCGCTCGCCCCGCAGGGACAGGGATCACACGAAAAAGGGCGCCCGCAGGCGCCCCGATCCGTCCGGCCCGTCAGAAAATGTCAGGCGGCAGCGGTCTTCACCGGCACGCCCTTCTCGGCCAGGAAGGTCTGCAGCTCGCCGGACTGGAACATCTCGCGGGTGATGTCGCAGCCGCCGACGAACTCGCCCTTCACGTAGATCTGCGGGATCGTCGGCCAGTTGGAGAAGGCCTTGATGCCCTCGCGGATGCCCTGGTCGGCCAGGACGTTCACGCCCTTGAACGGCACGCCGAGGTAGTTGAGGATCTGCACCACCTGACCCGAGAAGCCGCATTGCGGCATCTGCGGCGTGCCCTTCATGAACACCACTACGTCCTGGGAGGCGATCTCGTTCTGGATGGTCGTGTTGGCGTCGGTCATCGGGTCGATCCTTGTTCCTGGTCCGTGATCTAGTGATGGTCGGTGGGGGATTTCAACACTGCAGCCAAGCGTTCCAGCGCGACGTCCATGTCGAAGTCCGGAGCCAGCAGCTCTTCCGGCACGAAGGGCAACGTCTGCGACAATCCGCCGACGAGCGTGTCGCCGTGGACCCTCAGCTGCACGTCGGCATTCGCCTGCGCGTCGCGCCAGAGTGCCTGCCAGTCGATCCGCTGCCGCATCGCCGGCGTGTAGTTCCGTCGCGCCGCGCTCTGGAACGCCACCACCTCGGCGCGCCATGACCGGGTGGATTGCGCCGCAGGCGCGGACATGTACTTGAGCACGTGCACGAGGAGTTGCAGCAGGAGGCTCTCGACGCCGCGGATCTCAGACCGGCCCAAGGTCTCGATCTCCTCGATCACGTTCTCCCAATCGACGGCGTTCGAGAGATCGCTGCGGGCGGCGAGCGCGCGCAGGGCCGCCGCCTGCTCCTCGGCCCAGGTCACGATGTCGTCGTCGTAGAGACTCGGTCGGTCCATCGGGAGAACGCCCGCGAGAGGGCTCAATCCTGCGGGACGCCCGTGGTCAGCGCAAGGGCATGGAGCACGCCGCCCATCCGGCCCTGGAGGGCGCCGTAGACCATCTGGTGCTGCGCCACCCGGGTCTTCCCTTTGAAGGCCGCCGACAGGACGGTGGCCGCGTAATGGTCGCCGTCGCCGGCGAGGTCGCGGATCTCCACCTGCGCGTCCGGCAGGGCCTCGCGGATCATGCGCTCGATCTCGCCCGCATCCATCGGCATCGGGTCACTCCTGGGCAGTAGGGGTCAGGACGCCGGCGCGGCCGGCTGGCTCGCCATGTAGGCGGGCAGCCAGCCCTCGTGCGCCGCGCTCAGCTCGGCGAGCGGTATGGTCTCGCCGCCCGGCAGGGTCAAACGGTCGGAGCCGGTGACACCGACCACCGCCGCGTCGATGCCCTGCGCCGAGGCGCTGTAGAGCAGGTCGCTCGCCGCTTCCGGATCGACCGCCAGCAGGTAGCGGCCCTGGTCCTCGCCGAACAGGTAGGCGTGGGGGGCAAGAGCCACGGGCACCTCGGGCAGGGCTGCGCCGAGCCCGCCGGCCATGGCCATCTCGGCGAGCGCCACCGCGAGGCCGCCATCCGAGAGGTCGTGGACCGTGTCGACGGTCCCGGACTGGATCAGGGTGCGGACGAAATCGCCGTTGCGGCGCTCCAGGGCGAGGTCGACGGGCGGCGGCGCGCCCTCCTCGCGGCCCTCGATCACCGACAGGTAGGCGGACTGGCCGAGCCAGCCCTCGCCGGAGCCGATCAGCACCAGCACGTCGCCCTCGCGCTTGAGGGCGATCGTGGCGTGGCGGGCCACGTCGTCGAGCACGCCGACGCCGCCGATGGTCGGGGTCGGCAGGATGCCGACGCCATTGGTCTCGTTGTAGAGCGAGACGTTGCCGGACACGACCGGGAAGTCCAGCGCCCGGCAGGCCTCGCCGATGCCCTGCAGGCAGCCGACGAGCTGGCCCATCACCTCGGGCTTCTCGGGATTGCCGAAGTTCAGGTTGTCGGTGATGGCGAGCGGCTTGGCGCCGACGGCCGTGATGTTGCGCCACGCCTCGGCCACCGCCTGCCGGCCGCCCTCGACCGGGTCGGCCTCGCAGTAGCGCGGGGTGACATCGCAGGTCAGAGCGAGGCCCTTCGGCCCGTCCTCGACCCGGACGATGGCGGCGTCGCCGCCGGGCTTCTGCACGGTGTTGCCCAGGATGAAGTGGTCGTACTGCTCGAAGACCCAGCGCTTGGACGAGAGGTCCGGGGAGCCCACCAGGCGCTTGAGCGCATCGGTAAGCGAGGCGGGGGCCGGGACCTCCGAGGCCGCGATCACCGGCTGGTGGGTATTGGCCAAGTGCGGCCGGTCATAGAGCGGCGCCTCGTCGCCGAGTTCCTTGATCGGAAGGTCGGCCACGGTCTCGCCGTGCCACTTGATCACGAAGCGCAGCGTGTCGGTGGTCCGCCCGATCACCGCGAAGTCGAGACCCCACTTCACGAAGATGGCTTCCGCCTCCGCCTCCATGCCGGGCTTGAGCACCATGAGCATGCGCTCCTGGCTCTCGGAGAGCATCATCTCGTAGGGGGTCATGCCCTCTTCCCGGGCCGGGACCTTGTCGATGTCGAGTTCGACGCCGAGGTCGCCCTTGGCGCCCATCTCCACCGCCGAGCAGGTAAGGCCGGCCGCGCCCATGTCCTGGATGGCGATGACGGCCCCCGAGGCCATCAGTTCCAGGCACGCCTCCAGCAGCAGCTTCTCGGCGAAGGGGTCGCCGACCTGCACGGTCGGGCGCTTCGACTCGGACGCCTCGTCGAACTCGGCCGACGCCATGGTGGCGCCATGGATGCCATCGCGGCCGGTCTTGGAGCCCAGATAGACGATCGGGTTCCCGACGCCGGCGGCGGCCGCGTAGAAGATGCCGTCGGTGCGGGCGAGGCCCACCGCCATGGCGTTGACCAGGATGTTGCCGTCGTAGCGCCGGTGGAAGCCGGTGAGGCCGCCGACCGTCGGCACGCCGAAGGAGTTGCCGTAGCCGCCCACGCCCGCGACCACGCCGGAGACGAGGCTGCGCGTGCGCGGATGGTCGGGGGAGCCGAAGCGCAGSGCGTTSAKCGCCGCGATCGGCCGCGCGCCCATGGTGAAGACGTCCCGCAGGATGCCACCGACACCGGTCGCCGCGCCCTGGTAGGGCTCGATGTAGCTCGGGTGGTTGTGGCTCTCCATCTTGAAGACGCAGGCGAGACCGTCGCCGATGTCGATGACGCCCGCGTTCTCGCCCGGCCCCTGGATCACGTGCGGCCCCGAGGTCGGCAGCCCGCGCAGGTGCTTGCGCGAGGACTTGTACGAGCAGTGCTCGTTCCACATCGCCGAGACGATGCCGAGTTCGGTCAGCGTCGGGTCGCGCCCGATCAAGCCGCGGAAGCGGTCGTACTCATCCGGCGTCAGGCCGTGCTGGGCCACGAGTTCGGGGGTGATCGGAACGTCGTTGCGGAACATGCGGCGGTCTCGACGAAGGCGGTCCGGGAGCCCCGCAGGACCCTCGACATGATACGCGACCCGGACCGGGCGGCGTGCGGCGGCTGCGACGGATTAGTGCGTTCCGCCACCGCGTTGCAATACGCCGGCTGTCCCGACCGTGTATGGAGGCCGGTCACGCCGCCGGCGGATGGGCCAGGAAATCGGCGATCGCCGCCACGAACTTGTCGCCGTAGGCCTCGCGCTTGCGCTCGCCGACCCCGTGGACGGTGCGCAGAGCCCAGAGGTCGACGGGCTTCTGGCGGGCCATCTCGATCAGCGTGCGGTCGGGAAAGACCATGAAGGCCGCGATCCCTTCGGCACGCGCCAGGGTGGCGCGCAGGCCGCGCAGATGCTGGAACAGCGCCTCGTCGCCCTCCGACAGGGCGATCTCGCCGTCCTCGCGCGGGGCTGCGCGGCGGCGATCCCGCGATTCGGCCTTCGGCTCCGGATCCGGTCGGAGCTGGACCGGCTCCCGGCCGAACAGGATCGCCTCGCCCTTCTCGGTCATGGAGAGGCCGCCGAAGCCGTCGGCGTTCTCGGCGATGGCCCCGGCCGCGAAGAGCTGGCGCAGGATCGCGCGCCACGCCGCCACCGGCTTGTCGGCCCCGACCCCGAAGGTCTTGAGGCTCGCGTGGCCGTTGCGGCGGATCTGCTCGCTCTCCTTCCCGTGGACCACGTCGCAGATATAGGCCGCGCCGAAGCGCTGGCCGGTGCGCACGATCGCCGAGAGGATCTTCTGCGCCGAGACGGTCCCGTCCACCAGGGTGACGCCGCCGCGGCACAGGTCGCAGCGGCCGCAGGCTCCGCTCGCCTCGCCGAAATAGGCGAGCAGCGACTGGCGCCGGCAGGTGGCGCCCTCGCACAGGGTGATCATCGCCTCGAGCTTGCGCCGCTCGACCCGGCGGCGCTCGTCGGAGATCTCCTTCTCGTCGATCTGGCGGCGGCGGAGCGCCATGTCGTCGAGGCCGTAGAGGGTCAGCGTGTCGGCGGGCAGCCCGTCGCGCCCGGCCCGGCCGATCTCCTGGTAGTAGCCCTCGACGTTGTTGGGCATGTCGGCGTGGCAGACGAAGCGCACGTCCGGCTTGTTGATGCCCATGCCGAAGGCGATGGTGGCGGTCATCACCACGCCGTCCTCCTGCAGGAACCGGTCCTGGTTGCGCATCCGCGTCGCTTGGTCGAGGCCGGCATGGTAGGGCAGGGCGTCGAACCCGTCCTTCTTGAGGGTCTCGGCGAGCTGCTCGGTGCGCTTGCGCGAGGAGCAGTAGATGATCCCGCTCTCCGCCCTCCGGTGCTTCAGGAAGCGCTCGATCTGCCGGGCCGGGTTGTCCTTCGGCTGGAAGGTCAGGCGGATGTTCGGCCGGTCGAAGGAATGGACGAAGATCTTCGGCGGCCGGTCCTGCGGGAACAGCCGCTCGGCGATCTCCGCGCGGGTGGCGGCATCGGCGGTGGCGGTGAGCGCCAGGGTCTGGACGTTGCCGAGCGCCGTCCGGGCGCGGGCGATCTCCCGGTATTCGGGCCGGAAATCATGGCCCCATTGCGAGACGCAGTGCGCCTCGTCCACCGCGAGCCGCCGGACGCCGGCCCCGCGCAGGGCCTCGATGCAGCCGTCCATGAGCAGGCGCTCGGGGGAGACGAACAGCAGCCGCAGGTCGCCCGAGCGCAGGGTGCGCCAGGTCTCACGGGATTCCGCCTCGCCCACCGTCGAATTGAGGGTCGCGGCCTGGATGCCGACGCTCTTCATCTGCTGCACCTGATCGTGCATCAGCGCGATGAGCGGGGAGACCACGACGGTCAGCCCCGGATCGACCAGGGCCGGCAGCTGGTAGGTCATCGACTTGCCAGAGCCCGTGGGCATCACGGCGAACACGTCGGCGCCGTCCAGCACCGCGCCGATCACCTCGTCCTGGCCGGGTCGGAAATCCTCGTAGCCGAAGGTTTTTTTCAGCGCGGCGCGGGCCTCGTCGAGGCGGGTCATCGGCATCCTTGATCGGGTGTCTGCACCGGGCTTGCGGCGCGGATGTGTAGACACTAGCCTCGCATGTCTACACGGAGGCGATCGTGCCGCTCAACATCCGCAGCGAAGAGGTGAATCAGCTGGCCGAGAAGCTGGCATCGCGGGCCGGCGTGAGCAAGACCGAGGCGGTGCGGATCGCGCTCGAGAACGAACTGAAGCGGCGCGTGCCGCTCGCGGAACGGCTGAAGCCCCTCCTCGACAGGATGGATGCCGTACCGCGCACGGGCCTCGAGGCTGACAAGGCGTTCTACGACAGCCTGAACGACGAGTGATGTTCGTCGACGCCTCGGCCCTCGTGGCGATCCTGACCGCGGAGCCGGAGCGCCCCGTCCTGCTGGACTGCCTCGACGGCGCGGTGACACCGCTCACCTCGGGCCTCGCCATCTTCGAGACGGTGGTCGCCGTGGCACGCAAGAAGGCATTGTCCGTGGCCGAGGCCGAGGCGGAAGTCGATGCGTTCATCCGCGTCGCCGGTCTGGGCATCGTGCCCATCGCCGAGGCCGTGAGCGCTCAGGCTCTCGCGGCCCACGCCCGCTACGGAAAGGGCCGCCACCCCGCACGCTTGAACCTCGGCGACTGCTTCGCCTATGCCTGCGCGCAGGTGCACGGCTTGCCGCTGCTCTACGTCGGCGACGACTTTCCGCAGACCGACATCCGCTCGGCGCTCGGCTGACCGCCCGTTCGCATGTGATGCCGGGTCGCAGATCTCGGCACCGCCGTCTCTGCGAGCGAAGCGAAGCAATCCAGTGCGCCGCGTCCTTTAATGGCGCGCCGCCCTGGGTCACTTCGCCGCGCTCGCGATGACGGCGAGCGGGGCCTCAGCCGCCGTGGAACTCGGCCACGTGCTGCGCCACGATGGCGTCGAAGGATGCATCCGCCCGGAAGCCCAGAGCGAGGGCCGCCTCCGGCTCGAACGCCTCCGGCCAGGAGCCGACGATCCGCGCGATGGTGGCGTCGGGGACGCGCCGGATCAGCGCCACGGCCTTGTCGCCCGCCGCGCGGCGCAGGGCCTCGATCTCCTCGGCGACGGTCGCCGAGACGCCCGGCATGGTCAGGCTGATCCGCGGGCCGATCGCCGCGAGGTCGAGCCCGGCCGCGTGGACGAGGAAGCCCACCGCCGCGGCGGGGCTGGCGAACCAGTGCCGGACCGTGTCGGGCACCGGCAGGATTGCCTCCTGGCCGGCCAGCGGCTCGCGGATGATGCCCGAGAAGAAGCCCGACGCCGCCTTGTTGGGCTTGCCGGGGCGCACGCAGATGGTCGGCAGCCGCAGGCCGATCCCGTCGAGGAAGCCGCGCCGCGCGTAGTCGGCGAGCATCAGCTCGCCCATGGCCTTCTGGACACCGTACGAAGAGGCCGGCCGCAGGATGTGGTCGTCCGGGATGACCTGCGGGAAGGGGGGCCCGAACACGGCGAGCGAGGAGGTGAAGACCAGCTTCGGCCGGTAGCCGTCCGCCGCGTTGGCATGCCGGATCGCGTCGAGGAGCAGCCGCGTGCCGTCGAGGTTGACCCGGTATCCGAGTTCGAGGTTCGCTTCGGCCTCGCCGGAGACCACCGCGGCGAGATGGAAGATCACCCCCGGCCGCTCGGCGATGGCGGCTTCGGCGGCGCCGGGGGCCGTGAGGTCCGACGCCTCGGCCCGGACCGGCCCGGAGAAGCCCGCTGGCGCCGCGGGCGGCACCACGTCGAGCAGGGTCAGGGCGCTGAGCGTCTGGCCGCCCACCTGTCCGTCCTTCACCAGGGCATCCACGAGGCGGCGGCCGATCATACCGGCGGCGCCGAGAATCAGGGCGTGCATGGGAAACCTCTCGTCGGAGTATGCGGCCTCAGGCCATCATGTCGAGGGCGCGGCCGAAGAAGTCGGGGCCGCCGAAATTGCCGGATTTCAGGGCGAGCAGCATCGGCTCCGGACGTCCGGCGGTTCGCAGGACGGGCACGCCCGCCGCGATCTCCGGCCCGAGCAGGAAGGCGGTGAGGCCCAGCCGGTCGACCACCGCGCCCGAGGTCTCGCCCCCGGCCACCACCAGGCGCCGCACCCCGCGGGCGACAAGGCCCTCGGCGATCGCCGCCAGCGCCGCCTCGATGGCGTGGCCGGCCGCGTCGACCCCGTGCGCGGCCTGGAGGGCGCGCACGGCGTCGGGGGGCGCCGAGGAGGCGATCAGCACCGGGCCGGCGGCGAGGCGCTCCTCCGCAAAGGCCAGGGCCTCGGCCACCACGTCGGCGCCCGCGAGCAGCCGCGCCGGATCGATGCGCAGCACCGGCATGATCGCCTCCGCGGCGGCGACCTGCTGGAGGGTCGCCTGGGAGCAGCTGCCGGCGAGGCAGGCCGAGGTTCCGCCGACCGGCTCGCCCACGGCGGCACCCGCGGCGTCGCGGGCGCCGCGTCCGGTGGCGACCAGCGCTCGGGCGAGCCCGAGCCCAAGCCCGGAAGCGCCGACCGAGAATTTACGGTCGATGATCGCCCGCCCGAGCACTTCGAGGTCGCTGTCGAAGATCGCGTCCGCGATGGCCGCGCCCTTGCCCTCGGCGGCGAGGGCGTCGAGACGGGCGGCCACGGCCTCCGCGCCCCGGGCGACCGTGGCGGTGTCGATCAGGCCGACCGGACTGCCGCTCTGGCGCCCGAGCACGCGCACGAGGTTGGCGTCGCGCATGGGGTTGAGCGGGTGATCCTTGAGCGGGCTCTCGTTCAGCGGCACGGCGCCCACGAACAGGTTGCCCTGGTAGACGCTCCGCCCCGTCTCCGGGAACGCCGGCGTGACCAGGGCGACGGTCTCGCCCGCGTCGGCCCGGAGGGCGTCCATCACCGGGCCGATATTGCCCGCATCCGTCGAATCGAAGGTCGAGCAGACCTTGAACATCACGTGGGCGGCGCCCCGGGCTCGCAGCCAGGCCTCCGCCTCGCGGGAGCGGGCCACGGCCTCGTCGGCCGGGATCGAGCGGCTCTTGAGCGCCACCACCACCGCATCCGCCTCCGGCAGGGCGCGGCCCTCCTCCGGCACGCCGATGGTCTGGATCGTACGCAGGCCCGCCTTGGTCAGCGTGTTGGCGAGGTCCGAGGCCCCCGTATAGTCGTCGGCGACGCAGCCCAGCGCGAGGCTCATCGGGCACTCTCCTTGTAGGCGGCGAGCCAGCCGAGGCCCGCGACGGTGTCGGCGGCCGGGATGTACTCGCAGCCGACGAAGCCGCGGTAGCCGAGTCGGTCCAGCTCGTCGAACAGGAAGGCGTCGTTCATCTCGCCGGTTCCGGGCTCGTGCCGCTCGGGCACGCTCGCGGTCTGGACGTGGCCGATGATCGGCATCAGGGCGCGCAGCCGCATGGTCACGTCGCCGTGCAGAATCTGGCAATGGTAGAGGTCGAACTGCAGCTTGAGGTTCGGCAGCGCGAGGTCGCGGATCAGGTCCGCGGCCCGGCCGAAATCGTTGAGGAAGTAGCCCGGCATGTTCCGGCCGTTGATCGGCTCCAGGACGAGATCGAGGCCGGCCGGCGCCAAGCGCTCGGCCGTCCAGGTCACGGCCCGGCGGTAGGCTTCGACCGCCTTGGGATCGTCCCAGCGTGCGAGGCCCGCCATGAGGTGGAGCCGGCCGACGCCGGTCGCCTCGGCGTAGCGCAAGGCCGTATCGACCCCCGCCTTCAACTCGTCGAACCGCTCGGGGAACGCTGCGATGCCGCGCTCGCCCGTCGCAAAATCGCCCGGCGGCAGGTTGAACAGCGCCTGCGTCAGGCCGTTGTCCCGGAGCCGCGCGCCGATGGCCTCCGGCGGGTGCTCGTAGGGGAACAGGAACTCGACCGCGTCGAAGCCGGCCCGGGCCGCGGCCTCGAACCGGTCGAGGAACGGCACCTCGTTGAACATCAGGCTCAGGTTGGCGGCAAAGCGCGGCATTCTTTTGGGACTCCCTGTCCGATCCTTGAAACGCGACGATCCGCTCAGCGGACCATCATCTAACCCGTGCCCTCATCCTGAGGTGCCGGAGCGGAGCGGAGGCCTCGAAGGAGCCCTCCAGCCAGCCCTGCGATCCCTGGAGCCCTCCTTCGAGGTCCGCTGCGCGGTCACCTCAGGATGAGGCGGAGGGCGGGATCGGCGCTGATCACTTCGTCCCCGGCAGCTTCGCCCCCGAGACCTGCGCGTAGAGCCGCGCCACGGAGGCGTCGTCGTCCCGGCCCATGCCGGCGCCCGACGCCATCAGGAACATCTGCAGGGCCGCCGCCGCCACCGGGACCGGATACTTCTCCGCCCGGGCCATGTCCTGCACGATGCCGAGATCCTTGACGAAGATGTCGATCGCGCTCTTCGGGCTGTAATCCGCGTCGAGGATGTGGGGCACCCGGTTCTCGAACATCCACGAATTGCCGGCGGACTTGGTGATCACCTCGTAGACGCGCCGGAGATCGAGACCCTGCTTGGCCGCGAAGGCCATCGCCTCGCAGGCGGCGGCGATGTGGACCCCCGCCAGCAGCTGGTTGATCATCTTGAAGGCCGCGCCCTGGCCGGCGGCGTCGCCGAGTTCGTAGAGCGTGCCCGCCATGGCATCGAGGGCCGGGCGCGCCTTGGCGAAGGCCGCCGCCGAGCCCGAGGCCAGGAAGGTCAGGCCACCATCGGCCGCGCGGGCGGCGCCGCCGCTCATCGGAGCGTCGAGATAGTGGCGGCCGGTGGCCTCCAGCCGGGCGGCGAGAGCCCGGGCGACGGCGGGGTCCATCGTGGCGGAGGAGACGAACACCGCGCCCTCGGGCATCGCGGCGGCCGCGCCGTTCTCGCCGAACAGCACCGCCTCGGTCTGGGCGGCGTTGACCACCACGCTCACCACCACGTCGGCGTCGCGCGCCGCCTCGGCGGGGTTGGCCGCGCCCCGGCCGCCGGCGGCCGCGAAGCGCGCCACCGCATCCGGGTTCACGTCGCAGGCGGCGACCGAGAAGCCCGCCCGCAGGAGCGAGCCGGCCATGCCGGAGCCCATGGAACCCAGGCCGATCACCGCGGCGCGGTGTGTTGCGTTGGTCATCGGGGGCGGATCCTACGTGAGGGGGGAGGGCGGCTCTTCGTCGCCGCGTGAGGCGCGAGCCCCCTCTCCCGTACGGGAGAGGGGGCTCGCGCCCGGATCGACAGTCAGCGGTTGACCATCCGGGCCGGCGTGACGAACACGCAGACCGCGCCGACCACCAGCATCGCGGCCAGGGCGTACATGCCGGCGGCGGTGCTGCCGGTGGCATCGCGCAGCGCCCCGATCACGTAGGGGCTGACGAAGCCGGCCAGGTTCCCCACCGAGTTGATCAGCGCAATGCCGGCCGCAGCGCCCGCGCCGCTCAGGAAGGCGGTGGGCAGGGACCAGAACAGGGGCGAGCAGGTCAGCACGCCGGCCGCCGCCACCGAGAGCGCCGCCACCGCGACCGTGGTCGAGCCCGCGCTCGCCGAGACCACGAAGCCGACGGCGCCGAGAAGGGCCGGGACGATCAGGTGCCAGCGCCGCTCGCGCATCCGGTCCGCGCTCAGGCCGCACAGGACCATCACGACGGCCGCGCACAGGAACGGGATCGCGCTGATCAGGCCGATGTTGAGGTTGCCCTGCACCCCCGACGCCTTGACGATCGTCGGCATCCAGAAGGTCAGGCCGTACTGGCCGGTGACGAAGGCGAAGTAGATCAGGCTCATGAACCACACGCGGCCGTTGCGGAACACGGTGGCGATCGAGTGCGGGCTCGATTCCTTGCCGTGATTGTCGGCGGCGATGTCGCGCTCCAGGAGCTGCTTCTCGGCGTCGGTCAGCCATTTCGCCTCGGCGGGGCGGTTGTCGAGGTAGAGGAACACGGCGACACCGATCAGCACCGCGGGCACCGCCTCGATCAGGAACATCCACTGCCAGCCGGACAGGCCGTGGGTGCCGTTGAGCGCGTCCATGATCCAGCCGGAGAGCGGATTGCCGAAGATGCCCGAGATCGGGATCGCCGCCATGAACACCGCGATCACCTTGGCGCGGCGATGGGCCGGGAACCAGGAGGTCGTGTAGAGGATCACGCCCGGATAGAAGCCGGCCTCGGCGAGGCCGAGCAGGAAGCGCATCCCGTAGAAGCTCCACTCGGAGTTCACGAACAGGAACGCGCCGGAGATCAATCCCCAGGTAATCATGATCCGGGCGATCCAGACCCGGGCGCCGACCCGGTGGAGGATCACGTTCGAGGGCACCTCGAACAGGAAGTAGCCGAGGAAGAAGATCCCGGCGCCCAGCCCGTAGACCGTCTCGGAGAACTTCAGCTCCTGGGACATCTGGAGCTTGGCGAAGCCGACATTCACCCGGTCGAGATACGCCACCACGTAGCAGAGCATCAGGAACGGCACGAGGCGCCAGAACACCTTCCCGTAGGTGCGGTCGGCGAAGGACTTCTCGTCCGTGGGGGCGGTGGCGCCCCCCAGCGGGGCGGCTTGGACCGGCATCGCGTTCTCCCTGGTCCGCACGATCCCGCGTCCGGACAAATCGTGCTCTTCGCCGCTCGTCGGGCGGCGCTGCGGGCGAGATAACTCAGTTTGGCAGCGCTGCCAATCCGGTTGTGCGAGATAATGCACGCGGCTATGTCGGGTCAGCGCGACGACGATGACAGGCGCGACGGGCTCCCTCTCCCGTGGGGGAGAGGGTCGGGGTGAGGGTCGAGAAGGAGCAGGACTGAGCACGCCATCGCCGCGCGTTCACGTCGAGCCTGATCCGGAAGCTGTCCATCCCTCACCCTGTCCCTCTCCCGCACGGGAGAGGGGACCCGCGGCCATCCGGACTCGTCTGGATCGCCGTGCGGTCATCGCATGAAGGCGCCGCGCCGGGCGGGAGAAGCGGGGCCATGGACGACATTCAGCCGCCGGGGCGGCTCGTGACGCTCACCGACGTCGCCCGCGCGGCCGGGGTGGGCGAGAGCACGGTCTCGCGGGTCCTGCGTAACCACGGCTCCTATTCGAAGCGCGCCGGCGAGCGGGTGGCCGAGGCGGTGGCCCGGCTCGGCTACGTGCCGAATCGCCTCGCCGGCAGCCTCGCCGGGCAGGGGGCGAGCGCGCGGCTCGTGGGCGTCGTCATCCCCTCGCTCGCCAACGTGGTCTTCCCCGACCTGCTGCGCGGGCTGACCGCGGCCCTGGATGCCGAGGGCATCCCCTGCGTGATCGGCGTCAGCGACTACGACCCGGACCGGGAGGAGGCGCTGGCCGCCGCGCTGCTCTCCTGGCGGCCGGCGGCGCTGCTGCTCACCGGGCTGGAGCACACGCCTGGAACGGCGGCCCTGGCCAGGGCCGCGGGCGTGCGCGTCGTCGAGATGATCGACACGGATGGCGCCGGGATCGACACGGTGGTGGGCTTCTCCAACCGGGCCGTGGGGGCGGCGAGCGCCCGGCACCTCGTCGCGCGGGGCTACCGCCGGATCGCCTATCTCGGGCACGATCTCGCGGTCGACCTGAGGGCGGGCAAGCGGCTGGCCGGGTTCGAGGAAGCCCTGGGCGAGGCCGGTCTGGGGCTCCAGGGCCGGGAGATTCGGCCCGGCCCGTCCTCGCCGGCCTCGGGCCGGGCCGGACTGGAGGCGCTGCTGGCGCGCCACCCGGATCTCGATGCCGTTTACTTCTCCAACGACGACATGGCGCTCGGCGGCTACTTCGCCTGCCTGTCGGCGGGGCTTCCCGTTCCGGGGCGGATCGCCCTGTTCGGCTTCAACGGCCTCGACTTCGCGGCGGCGATGCCCCAGCCCCTGTCGACGGTGCGCACGCCGCGCCTGGAGATCGGCCGTCGGGCGGCCGCCTGCCTGACGGGTGAGAGTCCCAAAAGAATCGATCTCGGGTTCGAGCTGATCGAGGGAGCGACCGCATGAGCGACGAGAGCCGGCTGCGCGAGGAGATCTGCCGCTATGGCCGCTCGCTGTTCGAGCGCGGCCTGACGCCGGGCTCGTCGGGCAACATCTCGCTGCGCCTGCCCGACGGCGGCTGGCTGGTGACGCCGACCAACGCGTCRCTCGGCTTCCTCGACCCGGCGCGGATCTCGCGGCTCGACCAGGCCGGCCGGCTCGTCTCGGGCGACAAGCCCACCAAGGAGATCCCGCTGCATACGGCGCTCTACGAGAGCCGGGGGAGCGCCAAGGCCATCGTCCACCTGCACTCGACCCATGCGGTGGCGGTCTCGATGCTGCCGGAGATCGACCCGCGGCAGGTGCTGCCGCCTCTGACGCCCTACTACCTGATGCGCACCGGCGGCACGGCGCTGGTGCCGTATTACCGGCCGGGCGACCCGGCAGTGGCGGAGGCGATCCGGGGCTTGGCGGGGAAGTACAGCTCGGTGCTGCTCGCCAATCACGGCCCGGTGGTGGCCGGGGACAGCCTGGAGGGCGCGGTCTTCGCCACCGAGGAGCTGGAGGAGACCGCCAAGCTGTATTTGTTACTCCGCAACCTCAACCCACGGCAGCTCAGCCCGGGGCAGGTGGCCGATCTGGTGAGCCATTTCGGCCTGACCCTGCCGGAGCCGGAGGATCATGCCGGGCACGATCACGGGTGAGGGGGCCTCGGGGGTCGGGGCCAGGCGCAACGTCGCCCTCTCCCGTGCGGGAGAGGATTGGGGTGAGGGATCAGGTCGGTCCGGAGAGGTCGCACCCCTCACCCTGTCCCTCTCCCGCACGGGAGAGGGGACCCGCACCGGATTCTGCGCGTGGCGCGTCGAACCTCACCCCTCGATCTTCGCGAACTCCGCCACTTCCCGCGTCGCGGCGCGCAGCGCGTTGAGCAGAGCCAAGCGGTTCTCGCGGAGCTTCGGATCGGGCGCGTTGACGGTCACGTCCTGGAAGAAGGCGTCGACCGGCGCGCGCAGGGTCGAGAGCGCCTGCATCGCCCCCGCAAAGTCCTCACGCGCGACGGCCGCCGAGGCGGTCTCCCGCGCCTTCGCGAGCGCCTCGGCGAGCGCCCGCTCGGCCGGCTCGCCCGCGGCGGCGAGGGCGGCGTCCGGCGCGGAATCGTGGGCGCGGCCGTCCTTCTTCTCCTCGATGCGCAGGATGTTGGCCGCCCGCTTGTAGCCGGCCAGCAGGTTCTTCCCGTCATCGGTGTCGAGGAACTTCTGCAGGGCTTCGACCCGGCGGACCACCATCAGCAGATCGTCCTGGCCGGGCAGGGCGAAGACGGCATCGATCAGGTCGTGGCGGGCGCCCTGGTCGCGGAGATAGACCTTCAGGCGGTCGGCGAGGAAGCCGAGGAGGTCCTGCGCATCCGCGCCGGCCCGCCCGGCGAGGCCGCGATCCGCCGCGCCGACCTGCTCCAGCAGGCGCAGGCGCAGGCCGCGGTCGAGGATCAGCCGGATCACGCCCAGAGCCGCCCGCCGCAGCGCGAACGGGTCCTTGCTCCCGGTCGGCTTCTCGTCGATCGCCCAGAAGCCCACCAGCGTGTCGAGCTTGTCGGCGAGCGCCGCCGCGATGGAGACCGGGTCGCCCGGCACCCGGTCGGAGGGTCCGAGCGGCTTGTAGTGCTCCTCGATGGCCGCGCAGACGCTGTCATGCTCGCCCTGGAGCGCCGCGTATTTGCGCCCCATCAGCCCCTGGAGTTCCGGGAACTCGCCGACCATCTCGGTGACGAGGTCGGCCTTGGCGAGGCGGGCGGCGCGCTCGGCGAGCGCCGGATCGGCCCCGACCAGCGGCGCGAGGTCCTTCGCCAGGGCGGCGATCCGGGCGATCCGCTCCCCCTGGGTGCCGAGCTTCTCGTGGAAGACGATGCTGTCGAGCTTGGGCAGCCGGTCCTGCAGGCGGATCGCCTTGTCGGTCTCCCAGAAGAACTTCGCGTCCGACAGGCGCGCCCGCACCACCCGCTCGTTGCCGGCGGTGATCGCCTGCCCGCCGTCGCTGGCGACGAGGTTCGAGACCAGGATGAAGGCCGGGGCCAGAACCTCCGAGCCGCTCTTCCGGAGGACGAAGCACTTCTGGTTCGCCCGGATGGTGGCGCGGATCGCCTCGGCGGGGATGTCGAGGAAGGCCTCGTCGAACGAGCCCATCAGCACCACCGGCCATTCCACGAGGCCCGACACCTCGTCCAGCAGCCCTTCGTCCTCCACGAGGTCGAGCCCGCGGGCGAAGGCGAGGTCGCGGGCGTCGTGCAGGATCACGTCCTTGCGCCGCTCGGGGTCGAGGATGACCTTCGCGCGCTCCAGGGCCTGGATGTAGTCGTCGAACCGGCGGACCTCGATCGCCTCCGGGGCGAGGAAGCGGTGGCCGTAGGTCACCGTGCCGGCCGCGATCCCGCCGACCGCGAACGGCACGACCTCCGGGGTCTCGGTCTCCGGCCCGAACGTCGCGACGATCGACTGCAGCGGGCGCACCCAGCGCAAGGCGCCCGGCTCGGCCGAAGCCGCGCCCCAGCGCATGGATTTCGGCCAGGGGAAGGTCCGGATGATCTCGGGCAGGAGTTCGGCCAGCACGTCCAGCGTCTCGCGGCCGGGCCGCTCGATCACCGCGAGGTAGAACTCGCCCTTCTTGGGATCGGTGACGGTCGTGGCCTGATCCAGGCTCGTCAGCCCCGCACCCTTGAGGAAGCCCTGGACGGCCGCCTCGGGGGCGCCGACCCGCGGGCCTCTGCGTTCCTCCCGGACAGCCTCGCCCCGGGGGGGCAGGCCGGCGACGTGCAGCGCCAGCCGGCGCGGCGTCGAGAACGCCTTGGCGCCCTCGTACAGGAAACCGCGCGCCACCAGGGCGTCGGTCACGAGCTTCTTGAGATCCTCCGCCGCGCGCCGCTGCATGCGGGCGGGGATCTCTTCCGAGCGGAGTTCGAGCAGGAGGTCGGGCATGGGGCGGCCATATCGCCGCGCCGCACCCCTGTCGAGGGTCGGAAAGCGGGGCTCAGTGCGCCTCGCCCTTGAGGATGGTCGAGAGCTGCCATTTCCGGTCGCCGATCGCGTGGGCGTCGGACACCTTCCACCCGCCATCCTCGCGCACGAGGTCGTACACGATAGACTTGGAACCGTCCCCGCCCTTGCGCTCCACCGTGACCTTCGCTTGGTCCTTGCCCTCGGTGGCCTCCTTGAAGGTCAGGTTCTTGACGGTGTCGGGCTTCAGGGGCTCGCCATTGAGGCGGAAGTCGAAGTCGAGGTTGCCGGCGGCGCCGTTGGCCTGCTTGGCGTCGGCGTCGAACAGGCCCTGCAGGCGCTTCGTGTAGACGGTGGAGTGATTCGGGTGCGGCTCGGCATAGAGCTTCTTGACCACGGCCTCCGGGCCGGGATCGGCCGCCAGCGCGGGGGCGAGGCCGAAACCGAGGAGGCTAAGGGCGAGGAGCGTCTTCTTCATCAGGAAATTCCCGCGTCTGCGGACGCGCCGGAGCGCGCCGATTGGCGGGTGTTGCAACGCGCGAAGGCTCAAGGGGCTCCGCAGTCCGACATGCCGTCATCGCGGGCGCCGTGAGGCGACCGAGGGACAGAGCGCAACGTCCCGATACGCGGAGCGCCCCCTGGATCGCGTGACTCCATTCGCAAAGACGGCTGCCGCTCGGAAACCTACGGCTGTGCCGCAAAGGTGACGAACCACCGAAGCCCGGAGCTCACGCGCCCCCGGCCGCGGTCTTCAGCCAGGCCGCCCCGCAGGCCTTGGCCAAGTCCCGCACCCGCAGGATGTAGCTCTGGCGCTCCGTCACCGAGATCACGCCGCGCGCGTCGAGCAGGTTGAAGACGTGGCTCGCCTTGATGCACTGGTCGTAGGCCGGCTGCGCCATCCGGTGGCGCTCGCCCTCGGCGGTGGGCGCGCCCGCCGCGAGGTAGGACCGGCAGGCGGCCTCCGCGTCGGTGAACTGGCGGAACAGCATGGCGGTATCGGCCGCCTCGAAGTTGTGGCGGGAATATTCCTGCTCGGCCTGCAGGAAGACGTCGCCGTAGGTGATCCGGTCGGCGCCCTCGGCGCCGTTGAAGTCGAGGTCGTAGACGTTCTCGACGCCCTGGACGTACATGGCGAGCCGCTCCAGCCCGTAGGTCAGCTCGCCGGCCACCGGGGCGCATTCGAAGCCCGCGACCTGCTGGAAATAGGTGAACTGCGAGACCTCCATCCCGTCGCACCAGCACTCCCAGCCGAGTCCCCAGGCGCCCAGCGTCGGGCTCTCCCAGTCGTCCTCGACGAAGCGGATGTCGTGGAGCTTCAGGTCGACGCCGATGGCGGCGAGCGAGGCGAGGTAGAGCTCCTGCAGGTTCGGCGGGTTCGGCTTCAGGATCACCTGGAACTGGTAATAGTGCTGGAGCCGGTTGGGGTTCTCGCCGTAGCGGCCGTCCTTGGGCCGGCGCGAGGGCTGGACATAGGCCGCCTTCCACGGCTTCGGGCCGAGCGCACGCAGGGTCGTGGCCGGATGGAACGTGCCGGCGCCGACCTCCATGTCGTAGGGCTGGAGGATCACGCAGCCCTGTGCCGCCCAGAATTCCTGAAGCGTCAGGATCAGACCCTGGAAGGATTTTGTCTGGGACATCGGTCTCGGTGGCTCGGGCTCGCGCGGCGGATCGGGCCGCCGGCGGGCCGGTTTAGGTGCGGGCGGCCGGGGGTGCAAGAAGTGCGGTCTCTGGCGAAGGGCCAAGCGTCCCGGCCGGCCCGGGTTGCGCGGGCGGACCGGATGATGGTCCGATCGCCCCGGAGAACCGGAGGACATCATGGACAGCGGCACCGCCGGCATCGCGATTCGCCCGATCGGACCCGGCGACCGGGAGGCGTGGCGGCCGCTCTGGCAGGGCTATCAGGCCTTCTACAAGGTCGACCTGTCGGAGGCCGTCACGGACACGACGTGGCAGCGCCTCAACGACCCGGCCGAGCCGGTCGACGGTGCCCTGGCCTGGCGCGGTGCCGAAGCCGTCGGCCTCGTCCATCACATCCGCCACCGCTCGGCCTGGACGATCGGGGATTACTGCTACCTGCAGGACCTGTTCGTGGCGGACGGGACCCGGGGCCTCGGGATCGGGCGGCGATTGATCGCGCATGTCTGCGACGCCGCGACGGCCGCCGGCTGCGCCCGCGTCCATTGGCTGACGCACGAGACCAATACGGACGCGATGCAGCTCTACGACCGGATCGCCGAGAAATCGGGCTTCGTGCAGTACCGCAAGATTCTCTGAGCGCCGGCTCCCGCGTGCGGCGGGACACCCAAGCGTGGCGGTTTTTGGGCAATAACCCGGAACCGCCGAGCTGACGGCCAAGTTATCAGCGCAACAGGGGATCTCGGCACCTCAGCGCTGCCGAACGAATACGTCGGACGACCACTCATGCGCAATGCTCGCACCGTTAGCACCTTCGGCCGCAAGAACATCGCCGTCTTCGCCGCGCTCGCCATCTCGTCCCTGGCCGCCACGCCCTTCGTGATGAGCGCCAGCCGCGCGCTGGCCACCCCGGAGGACCAGCCCGTCGCCGCGACCCTGCGGGTCGAGCCGGTGGACGTCACCCCCGTGACGGCCGCGCCCAAGGCTGCGGCGACCTGCCTGCGCAAGGTGCGGGTCGTCTACGGCGGCTACGGCCAGCCGGCGGATGGCTGCGCGGCCCACTGAGGTCGGCGCCCCGGATCACGCGTGGGCCGGCGCGGTGCCGGCCAGGCGCTTGAGGTGAAGTTCCTCCAAGTCGATCTCCGCCTCCAAGTGCCGCAGGACCGAGCTGTGGATCCGGTTCTCCCGGTGCAGGTCGATCAGCGCCGACCGACCGGACCGGACGGCGAGGAGCGCGGCGACGAAATGCTCGCGCTTCTCGGAGGCCAGGGCGGTCCGCTCGTCGCGGTCCCGGGACGTGGCCCGGACCCTCCGGCGGTACTCCTCCACGAGGCGCGGGTGCTGGAGCGCCCCGGTCTCGGGAAACACCAGGCCCTCCAGGGCGGCGAGACCCGCCTCGTTCACGAGGACGCGGGCCATCGGCGTGTCGAGATGGCCGTCGGGCAGGTGGCTCGCCGGATCGAGCCGGAGCCGGCGGATCAGCGCCCCGAGCGTCGTGCCCTGGACCAGCACGGTGAACAGGATCACCACGAAGGCCGCGACCAGGATGGCGTCACGGCCCGGGAAGTCCGCCGGCAGCGCCAGGGCGGCCGCGAGGGTCACGACCCCGCGCATGCCGGCCCAGCCGACGATCAGCGGCACCGCCGGGTTCGGGGCGGCCTCCCGCGCCCGCACCCGGGCCGACAGGATCCGGCGAAGGTAGACGGCCGGGAACACCCACAGGAAGCGGGCGGCCACGCAGGCCGCCGTGACGGCGAAGGCCAGCGGCAACCCTGCCGGGAGCGATCCGAGCGCGCCGCCGGTCCGCGCCAGCACGCCGCGGAGCGCCAGCCCGATCAGCACGAAGACCAGGGCCTCCAGCACGAACACCACGAATTCCCACACCGCCACGGAATGGCGGCGGGCCTGGGCGTCGAAGGTCTCGTGCTCCCGGCCGCCCATCATCAGGCCGCAGGCCACCACGGCGAGGACGCCGGAGGCGTGGACCTCCTCGGCCAGAAGGTAGGCGACGTAGGCGGCGAGGAAGCTCAGCACCGTGATGGCATTGGCGTCGTGCAGCCGCCGCATCCCGGCGTTCACCGCCAGACCGCAGGCGAGCCCGACCGCGATACCCGCCACCGCGAGCCACGCGAAGCTGCCGGCCGCGGCCCAAGCGCTGAAGCTGCCCGTGAGCGCGGCCGCCACGGCGAAGCGGTAGAGGACGAGGCCCGAGGCGTCGTTGACGAGGCTCTCGCCCTCCAGGACCGTGATCATCCGGCGGGGCAGGGCGACCCGGGCGAGGACGGCCTTGGCGGCCACCGCGTCCGGCGGCGAGACGATGGCGCCGAGGGCGAAGCAGGCCGCCCAGGGGAGCTCCGGCATCACCGCGTGGGCGACGAGCCCGACGATCAGCGTCGTGAACACGACCGCGCCCAGCGACAGGGACAGGATCGGTCCGAGGCTCGCCCGGAAGTCGCGCCACACGGTGAAGTAGGCGGATTCGAGCAGGAGCGGCGGCAGGAACAGGACCATGATCAGGTCCGGGTCGAGATCGAAGGCCGGCAGGCCCGGGGCCACGGCGAGCGCCATGCCGCCGACGACCAGGGCGGCGGCCGGCGGGAAACCGAGGCGCCCGGCCGCGAGCGACAACAGCAGGGCTGCCCCGAGGAGACCGAGGATCAGCTCGAACAGGGCGACGGATGTCATGGAGCGATCAGTCCCAAAGCCGGGATTCCGGCAAGCGCGGCCGTTCTAGGACGTTTTACGCCCCGATGAACACCGGGCCGGGGCGCTCCACGCGCGGGTCTCACGACGCCCTGAGGCCGGCGGGACCGCAGCACCYGGCCGCACGCGACGACGGACCGGGTTTCGCAGCCGCCTCTCACCTCCGATCGGGTCAGGGACCGAAGGCGTCGGAACGCGGCACGCTACAGCGCCCCCTCCCGCACCGCGCCGGGATCGGCCAGCGCGTGGAGGATGCGCGCCGCGCTGTGGGCGAAGCGCAGCGTCACGGCCTTGCGGCGGGCGCCGCTCAGGGGATGCTCTGGCGGGGCCCGCAGGATCCCGGCCCCGTAGGCGTCGGCGACGATCAGGCCGCATTCTTCCGGGATCAGGGTTTCCGGCACGTCCTCGGGGATGGCGAAGAAGAAGCGGTCGCAGAAGTCGCGGTAATCCGGCCATTTCCGGTCGGCGCGGAAATCCGCCACGCTCGACTTGATCTCCACGATGGTGAGCTTGCCGGCGCCGCACAGCGCGATCACGTCCGCCCGGCGGCCGTTGACGAGGGAGAATTCCGGCAGGGTGACGCAGCCCATCTCGGAGAACAGCCGGCGCACGCCGCGCTGGATGCGCAGGGCCGTGGGCGATTGCCGCCGGTCGGGCGGCAGCAGCGCCTCGACGGCCGGGGGGGCACTGTCGGGAAGGCCGAGGGAAGCGGACATCAATCTCGGGGGATGCGTCTGTACCGAATCGGGACATCCTGCCAATCCGAGCGCCGTCCGTCACCTGCGGCGCGGCATCACCCCGGCGCCGTCACGCCAGACAGGCCCGGATCGCATCGAATCCGTCGGTGAGCGCGGCCGGGCCGGGCTGCAGGATCAGCGGCGCCTTGATCTCGTGGATGCGCCCGTCGCGCACGGCCGGAATCGAATCCCAGCCGGGCCGGGACCGGATGCGCGCGATGTTGACCCGCTTGCCGCACCAGGAGGCGAGGATCACCTCGGGCGCGGCCGCGATCACCTGCTCGGACGTGACGATCCGGTCCTTCGCGGCCGGTTGCCGGCTCAGATCCGGAAACACGTCCCGGCCGCCCGCAAAGCCGATCAGGTCCGAGACCCAGCCGATGCCGGAGATCATCGGCGCGTCCCATTCCTCGAAGTACACGCGCCGGGGCGGACGGTCCCGCGTCGCCGCTTCGGCCTGGGCCAGCCGTGCCTCGAAGCCGGCCGCCAGAACTTCGGCCGGCCCCGGCATCCCGACCAGGGCGCCGAGGGTGCGGATCATGGCGAGGCAGCCCGCCACGTCGCGCTGGTTGAACAGGTGGACCGCCACCCCCGCCCGAGCGAGGTCGGCGACGATGTCGGCCTGGAGGTCCGAGAAGGCCAGGACGAGGTCCGGCGCCAGCGCCAGGATCTTCGGGATGTCGGCGCTCGTGAAGGCCGAGACGCGGGGCTTCTCCCGGCGGACCCGCGGCGGGCGCACCGCGTAGCCCGAGACGCCGACGATCCGGTCCTCCGCGCCCAGCAGGTACAGGGTCTCGACGGTCTCCTCGGTGAGGCAGACGATCCGTTCGGGCGGGAAGCGGCGCATCAGCGGTCGCGCCGGATCATCGATCGAGCCAGATCATCGATCGAGCCACGTCAGCAGGCCGGCCCCGGGGGCCAGGAGCACGAAGGCCCAGACCAGGGCCGAGGCGACGTTGGCCACCTGGAACGGCAGCCGGGACAGGCCGAGGATGCCGGCGAAGAGCGGGACGAGGGCGCGGGCCGGGCCGAAGAACCGCCCGAGCGCCACAGCGGCGATGCCCCAGCGCCCGATGAAGGCCTCGGCCCGCGCCATGAGGTCGGGATAGCGCCGCAGCGGCCACTTGGTCTTCGCCCCCGGCCCGAACCAGCGCCCGGCCTCGTAGGAGATCCAGTCCCCCAGCGCGGCCCCGAGGGCGGCTCCCAGGACCACCGGCCAGAACGGGATGTCGGCGCCGCCCACCAGGGCGCCGATCCCGACCAGGATCACGGTCGCCGGCACGAACAGCGACAGGATCGCGATCGATTCGCAGAAGGCGAGTCCGCCCGCGATGAACGGCGTCCAGACCTTGTGCGCCTCGATGAACGCGAGGGTCGTGGTGCGCAGGGCTTCGATGTCCATGGGGCTCGGCGGGTGGGAGGAGGGTCGGTCCCATCTGAGGCGCGCGGGGGAGGGCGGCAAGGGATAGGGGTGCAGGCGGCGCGGGAACCGGCTAACCGTAGCGGGACAACGAGCGAGTCCGGCGTTGAACGTCCTGTCGATCCAGTCCCACGTCGCCTACGGCCATGTCGGCAACGCCTCCGCGGTGTTCCCGATGCAGCGGCTCGGGGTGGAGGTCTGGCCGGTCCACACGGTGCAGTTCTCCAACCACACCGGCTACGGGTCGTGGCGCGGCCCGGTCTTCGATGCGGCGATGATCCGCGACGTGGTGCAGGGCATCGGCGAGCGCGGGATGCTGCCCACCTGCGACGCGGTGCTGTCGGGCTACATGGGGTCGGCCGAGATCGGGGCCGCGATCCTGGAGGCGGTGACCGCCGTCCGCGCGGCGAACCGCCAAGCGCTCTATTGCTGCGACCCGGTGATCGGCGACGTGGAGGAGGGCGTCTACGTGCGTCCGGGCATCGAGGCATTCCTGCGCGAGCGCGCGGTGCCGGAGGCCGACATCCTCACCCCCAACCAGTTCGAACTCGGCCGCCTCACCGGTCTGCCGAGCGGCACGCTGGCCGAGGCCGCCGCGGCGATCGCGGCGCTCCAGGCCCGCGGCCCCCGGGTGGTCCTGGTCACCTCGGCGCTCTGCGCCGACACGCCCGTCGACAGTATCGACCTGCTCGCGGGCGCGGAGGGCCGGGTGTTCCGGGTCCGCACCCCGCGGCTGGACCTCGCGGTGAACGGGGCGGGCGACTGCATCGCGGCCCTGTTCCTGGTGCACTACGCCCGGACCGGCTCGGCGGAGGCGGCCCTCGGCGCGGCGGCGGCCTCGGTCTACGGGTTGCTCAAGCGCACCGCCGAGGCGGGGTCCCGGGAGATCCTGACGGTGGCCGCGCAGGACGAATTCGTGAACCCGACCGCGCGGTTTCCGGTCGAGCTGGTTTGAGAGCACTCTTTCGGACGACGTCCGGCGGGATCAAAAAGGACCGACACGATGGCGCGCCGCTTCTTCACCCTCGACGTATTCACCGAACACCGGCTCGCCGGCAATCCGCTGGCCGTGGTGCTCGACGCGGAGGGCCTCGACACGGCCGCCATGCAGGCCATCGCACGGGAATTCAACCTCTCCGAGACGGTGTTCGTGCTCCCGCCCACGGAAGCCCGGCATCGGGCACGCATGCGCATCTTCACCCCCGGTCGCGAGCTGCCGTTCGCCGGCCACCCCACGGTCGGGACCGCGGTGCTGCTGGCGCTGCAGGAACCGGCCGGGGGCGATGCTCGGGCCTTCGGGCTGGAGGAGGAGATCGGCATTGTGCCCTGCGTGGTCGAAGCCCGCGCGGACGGCAGCGGCGGCCGGGCGCGGTTCCGACTGCCGGTCCTGCCGGACTATCTCGGCCCGGGACCCGAGCCGGCGGTGCTGGCGCGGGTCCTCGGCCTGGAGCCCAGCGATATCGGCACCGGCCGGCATGGCCCGAGCCGGCATGGCGTCGGCCCGAGCTTCACCTGCGTCCCGGTCGGCACGGTGGCGGCCCTCGACGCCGCCCGGCCGGCCCAGGCACCCGACGCGAATGACGGACTCTACCTCTATGCCCCCGATCCCGAGGGCTCGGGCCGGAGCTGGCGGGTGCGGATGTTCGCACCGAATTTCGGCGTCCCGGAGGATCCCGCGACCGGCTCGGCGGCTTCCGCCTTTGCGGGGGTGCTGATGCAGTTCGAGGCGATGGGGGACGGCACCCACGACGTGGCGATCCGCCAGGGCCAGGCCATGGGCCGGCCGAGCGAGATCGCGCTGCAGCTCACGATCGAATCGGGCGCCCTGCGGGCGGTGGAGATCGGCGGCGCCGCCGTGATCGTGTCGGACGGCGCGTTGCATGTCTGACGGCGTCTCCGGCGGGTTCCGGATCACGCGGCTGACGGACGTCACGGCCCGGCTGGTGGATCACGACTGGGCCTTCCCCCGGGAGAACGCCGACGCCATCGCGGCGCATTGGCAGGCCCGGGTCGCCCGCAGCCCCGGCCTGTTCGACGGCACCGTCCTCCTGAGTTGCGACCACGCCGTCGTCGACGGGATAGCCCAGCTCGACCTGTTCGCGACGCGCTACGCGACCTTCACCTACGCCCGAGCCCGCCCGCAGGCGGACCCGCGGATCGCCAACGCCTTCGCGGCGATCGTGCCGTGGAGTGCGGACGGCGCCGTCCTGCTCGGCGCGATGGGCGCCCACACGGCCAATGCCGGCCAGCTCTACTTCCCCTGCGGCACCCCGGACCTGGACGACGTGCGCGGGGACAGCGTCGACCTCGCGGGCAGCGCCGCCCGGGAACTCACGGAGGAGACCGGCTTGGTGCTGCCGGAGGGCGCCGGGACCGCCTGGATGCTGTTGGAGGGGGAGGGCCAGCTCGCCTTCCTGCGCCCGGTGCGTTTTCCGGAGCCGGCCGCCGCGCTCGCGGCGCGGATCGAGGCGCATCTCCGCGGCGAGGCCGAGCCGGAACTGTCCGGGATGCACGTGGTGCGCGGCGCGGACGACATCGAGACCGCGCGGATGCCGGGGTTCGTGCGGGCCTATCTGGCGGAGGCGTTCGCGGCCCGATCCTGAGACGCGCGGGACCATCCTGCCGGTCGATGCCGCTTGCGAGGCCTACGCCGTGGCTTTTGCCCGCCCGGTCGTCACAGCGACGATTCTGGCCGACGCTGGCCCGGCAGCCTGACCGGACCCTGGCCCCGCCGCGCCGCACCCGTGAATTTTGCGGCATCGCGGGAGCTTCGCTGTATCCGGCACGTTCACCAGGGGCTCCCCGCCACGGCACGTGGCCGGCGGGTCGCGTTCCGGAGTTTCCATGTCCGATTCCCGACGTCCTGTATCGCAGTCCCGCGCGGCCCGCTCGCGTATCCAGGAAGGCCAACCCTACCCCCTCGGCGCCACCTGGGACGGGCTCGGCGTCAACTTCGCCCTGTTCTCGGCGCACGCCACCCGGGTCGAGCTCTGCCTGTTCGACGACCAGGGCGAGCAGGAGATCGAGCGGATCGAGCTGCCGGAGTACACGGACGAGATCTGGCACGGCTATCTGCCGGACGCCCGCCCCGGCACCATCTACGGCTACCGCGTCCACGGCCCCTACGAGCCGAAGGCCGGCCACCGGTTCAACCCCAACAAGCTGCTGATCGACCCCTACGCCAAGGGGCTCGTCGGCTCGATCACCTGGAACCCGGCCCTGTTCGGCTACCAGATGGAGACGGGCGACGACCTCACCTTCGACGAGCGGGACAGCGCCCCCTACACCCGCCGCTCGCGGGTGATCGACCCGGCCTTCACCTGGGGGCGGCACCAGAAGCCGCGGGTGCCCTGGGACAAGACCATCGTGTACGAGACCCACGTCAAGGGCATGACCAAGCTCGACCCGCGGGTGCCGGAGAAGCTGCGCGGCACCTATGCCGGCCTCGGGACCCGGGACGTGCTCGACTACATCAAGAGCCTCGGCGTCACCTCGGTGGAGCTGCTGCCGGTGCATTCCTTCGTGCAGGACGACTACCTGCAAGAGAAGGGGCTGGTGAATTACTGGGGCTACAACACGATCTCGTTCTTCACCCCCGCCCGGCGCTACGCCGCAGTGCCGGATTTCGCCTTCTCCGAGTTCAAGGAGATGGTCTCGCGCTTCCACGGCGCCGGCCTCGAGGTGATCCTCGACGTGGTCTACAACCACACCGCCGAGGGCAACGAGAAGGGTCCGACCCTGTCATTCAAGGGGGTCGACAACGCCTCCTACTACCGGCTGCTGCCCGACGAGCCGCGCTACTACATCAACGACACCGGAACCGGGAACACCTTCAACCTGTCGCATCCGCGGGTGCTGCAGTTGGTCACGGACTCGCTGCGCTACTGGGCGCAGGAGATGCAGGTGGACGGGTTCCGCTTCGACCTCGCGACGATCCTGGGCCGCGAGCCCTACGGGTTCGACGAGGGTGGCGGCTTCCTCGACACCTGCCGGCAGGATCCGGTGCTGAACAACGTCAAGCTGATCGCCGAGCCGTGGGATTGCGGTCCGGGCGGCTACCAGGTCGGTGGCTTCCCGCCCGGCTGGGCCGAGTGGAACGACCGGTTCCGCGACGATGTGCGGGCCTACTGGAAGGGCGACGGCGGCCTGCTGCCGGATCTGGCCGCGCGGATCGCCGGCTCGGCCGACAAGTTCGACAAGCGCGGGCGCAAGCCCTGGGCCTCGGTGAACTTCCTCACCGCCCATGACGGCTTCACCCTGCACGACACGGTCTCGTACAACGACAAGCACAACGACGCGAACGGCGAGGGCAACCGCGACGGCCACTCGCACAACCTCTCGTACAATTACGGGGTGGAAGGTCCCACCGACGACCCCGAGATCCGGGCGGTGCGCCTGCGCCAGATGCGCAACATGCTGGCGACGCTGTTCCTGTCGCGGGGCACGCCGATGCTGCTCGCGGGCGACGAGTTCGCCCGGACCCAGAACGGCAACAACAACGCTTATTGCCAGGACAACGAAGTCTCCTGGCTCGACTGGGGGGCGATCGGGGAGGAGCAACGCGACCTCGCCGAGTTCACCCAGCGCCTGATCATCCTGCGCAACGCCCTGCCGATCCTGAGCCGCGGCCGGTTCCTCACCGGCCAGTACGACGAGGAGTTCGGCGTCAAGGACGTGACGTGGCTGCGCCCGGACGGCAGCGAGATGGCGGGCGAGAACTGGTCGGACGGCGAGGCCCGGGCCTTCGCGGTCCAGCTCGACGGGCGTGCCCAGGCCACCGGCCTGCACCGCCGGGGCGGCGATGCGACCCTTCTGATCATGTTCAACGCCTACCACGACCTCGTGACCTTCACGCTGCCCGAGTCGGTGGGGGGCGTGGCCTGGACGCGGCTGCTCGACACGAACCTGCCCGACAGCCAGGACGTGGAGAGCTTCAAGTTCGGCACCGGCTACGCCGTGACAGGCCGCTCGCTGCTGATGTTCGTGCTGAAGCCCGAGGACAGCCCCGGGACCGAGGACAACGCCATGGAGCGCTCCTACCAGCACGTGATGCAAGCCTTCGAGCGGGCGAACGTGGAGCATGTCCGCTTCCACCTGGACGACGCCGAGGGGTAAGGGACGCGGCCGGGCGGTTTTCTCAACCCCCGGCCGTCTGCGCCTTGCGCCGGACGGCGCACCCGGCTAACAGCACGGCACTGCGCGGCCCTGGCTGCGTCCGGCGTCCCCACGGGCGCGCCCGGACGCCCGGTTCGCGGCCGGAGGGGTGGCCGAGTGGTTGAAGGCGCACGCCTGGAAAGTGTGTATACGGGAAACCGTATCGCGGGTTCGAATCCCGCTCCCTCCGCCAGTTACCTGTCCGTAACAGTCCGCTAAATCACTCAAATCTCTAGATAATCCGCAACCCGCTGTCCGCAGCGGGCCGCTGGCATTCGCCCAAATCCGCGTTAATGATGTGGATAGCGTCATGGGTGCGAATGCCATGCAGGGTAAGCTGACCGCGTTGGGCGTAGCCCGTCTGAAGACCCCCGGCCTGTACGGGGACGGCGGTGGCCTCTGGCTTCAGGTGTCCGGCAAGGGCGGGAAGAGCTGGGTCTTCCGGTACACCCTGAAGGGCAAGTCCCGGGAAATGGGGCTTGGCTCGGTCAACACGTTCTCGTTGGCCGAGGCGCGCGATAAGGCGCTGACCTGCCGGAAGCTCTGCTACGAGGGCATCGACCCGATCGAGATGCGGCGCGGACAGCGCCAGGACGCCGCCGTGGAGGCCGCGAAGGCGATCACCTTCCGAACCTGCGCCGAGAAGTACATCGAGGCCCACAAGGCCGGCTGGCGCAACGACAAGCACGCGGCGCAGTGGACCGCGACGCTGGACACCTACGCCCACCCAGTTTTCGGCGATCTGCCCGTGCAGGCGGTCGACACTGGCTTGGTGATGCGGGCGCTGGAGCCGATCTGGTCCGCAAAGCCCGAGACGGCGACGCGGGTGAGGGGGCGGATCGAGTCCGTCCTCGATTGGGCTGCAACCCGGGGCTACCTTCTCCAGCCCGGGAGCGACTGCGCCATGAGGTGGCCGAGGCTCCGGCGCACCGACGACGAGTTGCGCGCGCTTGCGGTGGAGATGACGTGGCTTGTTCAGGTGGCCTGCGCGGGTGAGCCTGAGAGCGAGCACGACGCGATCACTGAGGCTGCCCTACTGGTGGTCTACCAAGCGAGCGGCTGCGGTCGTCTGAGCGGGAGCGGTTGGCGCAGCACCTGGAGGACTATGCCGGCCTGAACGCCCAGCGGGCGCTGATGATGGCGGAGCCGGCAGGGCGGGCATAGCGCATCCCGGCAGAATAGCCGCTGGCGCGGCGGTGCTGAGCCACTGAGCCTACGCGATGGCGGCCAACAGCGGGCAGGCGTGAGGGGCGCTCCCACTCTTCGCCTGTGAGCAGATCGGGGCGGGGCCGAACGAACTGCTGGTTAAGATTCTGGCTCTACCGCGACCGGCAGGGTCAGGAATGGAGCGTGCCGGTCTAGGAGTTCGCGGCTCGGGCGCGCTAATTCACGTTCCCGAGGCGGGCCTGGAACCGCTGCGCAGCCCTTCTCGTCAATTGAGTGTGCAGTGCACTGCCGGCCACGGACAAAGCACCTAATCAGCATGCGGTGTCGGCATTAACCGATTGAGTTGCCATACTCGCGACTAAATCGAGAAGCAGGCTTTGTCAAAATTCTCGCGATGCTATCAGTGGTTTTCGACCAATGCGTTATGAAGGTGTCAAGGTTTGGGAAAAGCTACTCCGAGAGAAGGAGCGGTCATGGGCAAATGACGTTGAGCGATTTGCAGAAGCTCCGCTTTCCATAACTCACGAACCAAAGTTTACCATTGACCCAAATGCAAACTTTTTTTGCATTGGATCTTGTTTCGCGCGCAACGTCGAAGAATATTTGATTTACAATGGCGTTAAGGTCTCTAGTCGCAGGCTGCGTGCTGTTAAAGAGGAGTCTCCGACGCGCTGTCCAAACGGATTAGTAAATAAGTTCACTACAGCGTCGATGCTGAATGAGCTTCGATGGGCAGCTAATCCTCCTAAAGACTTGGACATTCTTTTTACTCGTGCTTCGGAAACAACCGTTGACGACTTGCAATTGCACCCCGGGATAAAATCTGTACCCCTAGAGCGCGCTCGTGAAAGACGACGCGATCTCATAGAAAATTATTTTCAGCAGGCATTTCACGCGGATGTGGTGGTACTGACACTTGGCCTGGACGAGGCATGGTTTGATGCGGAGTCCGGCATCCATTTAAACGCGACGCCTTCGATGTGGGCGTGTCGACGTTCGCCAAGTCGCTACTTTCTGGATGTGCTTGACAGCAATGAAAACCTGTCCGCGCTCCACGAAATCCGCTCGATACTAAAAACAAAGAATTCGAATGTCAAAATTATTGTAACTGTCTCGCCAGTCCCATTGGGTCATTCGTCGAGCGTTCGCGATGTTGCAGTTGCGAGCTCTCGGTCAAAGGCAGCACTTCGCTCCGCAGCTCAGTCATTTGCTGATGCTTATGACGATGTGGATTATTTTCCATCCTACGAAATGGTCATGTTTGCGCCGAGGTCCCTCGCCTTCGACCCTGACTGCTTACACGTAAGCGATCTAACGGTGGGTTCCGTGATAAGGAACTTCATCAAACTGTACATGGGAAGAGAGTGCGTTCAGGACCATGGTTTCATCGATGCCCACTATATGGAAGCTAACCCAGATGTAGCTGAAGCGGTCTGGGCCGGGCATTTCGAGAGCGGATATCATCATTGGATACAGCATGGTCGTGCCGAAGGTAGGTCGCTCAAGCTGGGGACTTGAGTATGAGCTAAAATTGCTTCCCTTCGTCAAAAGTATCGGCTCTGTTTATTAATGCGCTGCTGTTTTGCGATAGCTATCAGAGCGGATCGCAAAACAGCATAGGAAATCAGCATTTCGGGTACATTCGATTTAATCATGCACGGTCGAAGTATCGAATGCTGATCTATGCGCTACCCTGCGCCCGCTGATGCTCCACCTCATCCTCGGATGCGTGCTGCTTCTTCGTGGCGATCAGCAGGTCGAGCCAGGCGATGGCCAACTCGTGCGTCTCCATGGACCGGACGTCCCCGAGGCACTGCCCGATCTGCCAGCGGTGCCAGGAGCGCACGTCGGACACTTCACTACCACATCCAAGTCATCCACCGAGAACGTGCGCCCCGTGCTGCGCGCCTGTAGCATCCGCTCGGCCAGCTTTGTCGCGAGGCTGAGGACATCGCCCACGCCGAGGGGCTGAGCGTTGTCGCTCATTTCTGATAGCTCTCCGCCTTCAGGTCCTCGGTGAGCCAAGCCGTTAACGCGCATCCAACAACCACGCCGCTCCCATCATCGCGCCTCCACCGATTACCAAGGCGACCACGAGGTAGCGGTGAAAGCGATCGGAGAGGTCGGTGGGCATGGTAGCGGCCTATTTGAGCGGCGCTCCTGATGGCCGAGAACTGAGACTCGCCGCTACATCAAAACTTAACAGTTCGTAAATTCAGACTTCGCGTGGTTCAGAGGTCACAGCGTCATCAGCCGCCCTATGACCGCTTCGCCTTCAGAGCTTCCTCTACGAGGCGGCGGATGGCTTCGGAGCGAGAGGGCTTGTCGGGCTGTGCCTCGCGCCAGCCATCAATGCCGTCGCGCAGGCCGTCCGACATACGGAAGCCGTACATCGGATCGCGTCCTGTCGCCGGGCGACCGCGCTTTTTTGGTTCAGCCATAATTGACAGGAGCATGTTTTGGGTTTAGCAGAAAAGGCGAGCCGGAGCAAGGCTGGAACCCTCGCTCACGGCTCTAACCACCAACCGCACCAGGAGTGCTGTTCATGGCTATCCACCACCCTACACCGCCCCTCGGCGGCGGTGAACGCCCGCGCTTGCCTTCAGCACAGGTAGGACCGGTTACACAGGCCATTCGCGCGATGCGGGCGGCTGACCCCTTCGAGGTCGATCCCGAGTTGCGCGCCATCCGCGACACCGCCGAGCGCATGATCGCCGACAGCCGGGCGGCACGGTTTCGGGCTATTCAGAGCCTGCGCCGGGCCAATGCAGCCCTGCGCTCCGCCCGGGCGACGCTCGTGGTAGGAGGCCGCGCATGAACAGCCCAGCCAACCGCCGCGGTTTCCTTCGCGGCCTCACCACACTCCCGCTGATCGGTGGAGGCGTGACCCTAATCGGCGCACCATCCGCTGTCGCCGAGCCCGTCACGTCCGAGCTGCTCGACAGCTACGACGCATGGTTGTTCTACGAGCGCCGGTACCTGCGGTTTCAGCGCTATGCCGGGGCCGACAAGGATCTCGGGTACGACCGCCGCTTCGTCATCATGGACACCGAGTCGGGGAAGCGCTTCGATTGGCTTGCTGTCGACAACGCTGGGGGCACCTTTCACAACCAGCACCCCCATCCGACGGATCGGGCCGCTCTCGTCCTGAGCGCGGTCGGGCGCCCGACGCGCCGCGGCAGGCGATTTCGTGCGCGTCGCCGCACACGTTCACAGGCCGAGCCTCATTCTCCGGCGCCGGGCGGATTAGGGCGCCTCGGCGTACGTCAATATCCCGACACGCCAAGCTTGAACGCACGCTCTGTTCCGCCGTGCTCCGATCCCGCGTCTCAGCCCGGGAGACGGCGCGCGCCGCAAGGTGTCTTCGGACGGCGGACGAACCGCGACGGAAGCATGGCATGAAGTTCGGCAGGACCGCCTGATGCAACGGTTAAGGAGATCCGGGCTGGCACCCTGATGTCCCGCCGCGATCGGGCGCCTGATCCGGGAAATGCGCCCAATTATCCTTTGTATCGAGGTTTACACATGCGTCTGCTCGCATTCGGTGCCGTCCTTGCCGTTCTCATGCCTCTCGCGGCGCAGGCCCAGGAGGCCGGAGATGCGGCTGCGGGCGAGAAGGCGTTCGCCCCCTGCAAGGCGTGCCACAACTTCCAGAAGAATGGCGTCGGTCCCGACCTGAAGGGCGTGGTCGGCCGCAAGGCGGGCACCTACGAGGGCTATAACTACTCGGCGGCCTTGAAGAATTCCGGCCTCACCTGGGATGAGGCCAACCTGCATGAGTGGCTGAAGAACCCGAAGGCGAAGGTCCCGGGCAACAAGATGATCTTCCAGGGGATCACCGATGACAAGAAGATCAATGACGTGATCGCCTACCTCAAAACTCAATCTTAAATCGGCCCAATCTCGGAGCAGGCAAGAAAAACATTCGCCCTATTGTTGTAGACTCGAACCCCGCTCGGCTTAGCCGCGGCGGGGCTTTCCTCATGTTTTTACACTCTTGACGTGATAATAGAACTCGATTGTCATCGCGAGATCTTCCGATTGCGCGCGGTTTGCTTATTGTAGCAGCGGTCGCTCGGCGTAACGCACCGGGCGTCAACAACCTTCAGCCCCGCCGGCACTCGCCGCGCGGGGCTTTTTCGTGGCTCAGCGGCCGCTGCCGGAGGACAGGCTGGAACCCACGCTGCCGGAGAGCTGACTCGGCGTCCCGAGCTGGGTGCCGTTCGGATTGCTGTCCAGGCTGAGATCGGGCGACATGAGGCCCCCGGGCGCAGGATTCGTCGACTGAGCCGGCTCGAAGGCCTGCCGGCCGCCGGCCAGCGGAACGATGACGCGATCCGGTCGGATCGTCGTCTCGCAGAGCCCCTGGCAGATCGGAACCGTGAGGTCGGTCTCCTGGCAGATCGCCTTCATCTCGCCGCGGATGCAGGTGCAGCGGCACAGCGCCGAGGCGGGGGCCGGCAGCGCCAGCAGGGCGACGGCGAGCATGAACAGGCGCATGTTGGTCGACCTCGTTGCCCACGACAGGGCGATCGGGGCTCATAGCACGTCGCGTCCCGGAGCCCGAACGCGGCGGCGGCCTCACCTGCCAGGTCCGGCGCCACCGTACCCGTCGTGGGGGCAATCCATCGCCCGGTCTGAACGCCAAGATGCCGGTGGCGTCCGCCGGTCGCCTGGGCGCTGGGACGGACCACAGCACCGCGGAGCGGACGCGTGCCCGGATCCCCCTGGGCGGTCAGAGTGCCGGTGCGTCCGCCTCGCGGATGATGCGCACCGGCCGGAACGCCCGGGCCGCCACTTCGGCCTCGACCCAGGCGCGGGCCGCGGCGGCCGCGGGGTGATCGGCGAAGGCGGCGGGGCGCGGCGGCCATTCCGAGCCGGACTGGACGACGTAGCCGCGCATGCCCGCGGCGCAGGGGCCGATATAGCCGAACACCTTGCCGGTCCCGTCCACGAGGTCGGTGCAGCGGACCGGGCCTTCGGTCCAGCGGAGGTCAGGCATCGTCACGCCCCCTATGCGCGATCCGGGTCGGCCGGTTCACAGCCCGCCGCGACCGACAGCACCCGCATCGAGTCGACGCCGGCGCGGACCGCCCCTATACGCGCCGGGCGGCCGGGTCGTCATCGGCGCCTTCCGAGCCCGCAGAGGGATCCGGCGTGGCAGACGGCTTGGCAGATGGCTTGGCGGACAGCGTGGCGATCGTCGGCCTCGGCTATGTCGGACTCCCCCTCGCCCTGGCCTTCGGCCGGACACGGACCACGATCGGCTACGACCACGCGGCCGACAAGGTGGCGGCCTACCGGGCCGGGCGGGACCCGGCCGGAGAGATCGACCCAGAAGCGTTCCGGGCCGCCGCACACCTCGCGATCACCGACGACCCGACCGCGCTGGGCGCGGCGGACGTGATCGTCGTCACGGTCCCGACCCCGGTCGATACGGCCCAGAGCCCCGATTTCGCGCTGCTGGTCCGGGCCTCGGACCTCGTCGGGCGGCACATGCGGCCCGGCGCGACCGTGGTGTTCGAATCCACCGTCTATCCCGGCGCCACCGAGGAGGTCTGCATCCCGGTCCTGGAGCGGGCCTCGGGCCTGCGCTGGAAGACGGAGTTCTCCGTCGGCTACTCGCCGGAGCGGATCAATCCGGGCGACCGGGAGCACAGCCTCGCCAAGGTGGTGAAGATCGTCGCCGGCGACACGCCCCAAACCCTGGACCGGCTGAAGGCCCTCTACGGGTCGATCATCGAGGCGGGCCTGCACGCCGCCTCGTCCATCCGGGTGGCGGAGGCCGCCAAGGTCATCGAGAACACTCAGCGCGACCTGAACATCGCGCTAATGAACGAGTTGTCGCTGATCTTCGACAAGCTCGACCTCGACACGCAGGAGGTGCTCGCGGCGGCGGGGACCAAGTGGAACTTCCTGCCGTTCCGCCCCGGTCTGGTCGGCGGCCACTGCATCGGCGTGGATCCCTACTACCTGACCCACAAGGCCGCGATGATCGGCTATCATCCCCAGGTGATCCTGGCCGGGCGGCGCATCAACGACAGCATGGCCGCCCACGTGGCCCGCAGCACGGTGAAGCGGATCGTCCGGCGGGGCGGCAACACCGGGCGGGCGCGGGTGATCGTCCTCGGCCTGACCTTCAAGGAGAACTGCGCGGACCTACGCAACTCGAAGGTCGCCGACCTCGTGCGGGAGCTGGAGGAATTCGGCTGCGCCGTGTCGGTCCACGATCCCCGCGCCGGCAAGACCGAGGCCCGGGCTGAGTACGGCATCGCCCTCCTCGACTGGGCCGACCTGCCCGCCGACGCGGAGGCGGCCGTGATCGCGGTCCCGCACCGGGATTATGCCCGGCTCGGGCCGGAGGCGATCGCCGCCCGGGTGAAGCCCGGCGGCCTGATCGTTGACGTGACGGCGCTCTACGCGAAGGCGGCGTTCGAACGGCTGGGCTACGAGGTCTGGCGGCTGTGACGGCCGGGCCGCCGGCCAGAGGAGCGGCAGGGACGACGATCATCGGCACGACGATCATCGGGACGACGAGGGAACACGCCATGGACGAGACGGGCCACGATCATCGGCCGCCCGCGCCCAGCGACGCAGCGGCGCTCGCGGAGCGCCACGCCCGCTATCCCGACGCGCAGATCCGCGCGATCATGAACGCCACGCGCACGATCGCGCTGGTGGGCGCCTCGGCCAACCCGGCGCGCCCAAGCTGGATCGTGCTGAAATACCTCCTCGACCGGGGCTACGCGGTGACGCCGGTCAATCCCGGCCTCGCCGGGCAGGATCTGCTCGGGCGCCGGGTGGCGGCCTCGCTGGCCGAGGTCCAGTCGGCCCTGGGCGACCAGCCGATCGACATGGTCGAGATCTTCCGCAACTCCGCCGCCGCCGGACCGCTGGTGGACGAGGCGCTGGCGCTGGCGCCGCCGCCGAAGGTGATCTGGATGCAGCTCGGCGTGCGCGACGATGCCGCCGCCGCCCGCGCCGAAGCCCGCGGGCTCACGGTGATCATGAACCGCTGCCCCAAGATCGAGTACGGGCGGCTCTCCGGCGAGATCGGCTGGACCGGCGTGAACTCCCGCATCCTCAGCGCGAAGAAGCCGGTGCTCGCCGGCCGAGGCGTTCAGAGGCTCACCATCGCGGAACGGGGCCGCCGCGGAGAGCCATAACGGTATTCTGATACCGCTGTCCATAAATCTTTGTCAAATCTCGCGTTTTCCCGATTTCGCATTTCTTTGTTGACCGGACCTCGGGGGCCGTCTATGCACCGGCCACCGCCGCCGCGTGTGCCCCACGCGGCGGCTCGTTTTTCGGCACCCCGATGTCCGCGGATCCCGACGCGTCGGGGTCCGGTCCGTCGGAACCCCTGGGATTTGGCTATGAAGACCACCTCGCTGAAGCCCGCCGAGGTCGACAAGAAGTGGATCGTGATCGACGCGGAGGGCCTCGTCGTCGGCCGCCTCGCGTCGATCGTGGCGATGCGCCTGCGCGGCAAGCACAAGGCCGCCTACACGCCCCACGTCGATTGCGGCGACCACGTCATCGTCGTCAACGCGGACAAGGTGAAGTTCACCGGCCGCAAGTACGTTCAGAAGCGCTACTACTACCACACCGGCTACCCGGGCGGGATCAAGGAGCGCACGGCCAAGTTCATCCTCGAGGGCCGGTTCCCCGAGCGCGTGGTGGAGAAGGCCGTCGAGCGCATGCTGCCCCGCGGCCCGCTCTTCCGCCAGATCCTCGGCAACCTCCGCGTCTACAAGGGGGCCGCGCATCCGCACGAGGCCCAGCAGCCGCAGGCGCTCGACGTCGGCGCCCTCAACCGCAAGAACGTGAGCGCTTGATCATGGCGACCCTGCAGTCCCTCGCCGACCTCAACCGGGCGAATGCCGGTGCGGTCGACCCCGCCAACGAAGCCCCCGTCCACGTCCAGAAGCTGGACGCCCAGGGCCGTGCCTATGCCACCGGCAAGCGCAAGGACGCGGTCGCCCGCGTCTGGATCAAGCCCGGCAACGGCACGGTCACGGTCAACAAGCGCCCGGTGGAGGTCTACTTCGCCCGTCCGGTGCTGCGCATGATCCTGCGCCAGCCGCTGGAGATCGCCGGCCGCGTCGACCAGTACGACATCAATGTCACGGTGGCGGGTGGCGGCCTCTCCGGCCAGGCCGGCGCGGTGCGCCACGGCCTGTCGAAGGCGCTGACCTATTACGAGCCGGAGCTGCGCGCGCCGCTGAAGCGCGAAGGCTTCCTCACCCGCGACGCCCGCGTGGTCGAGCGTAAGAAGTACGGCCGCAAGAAGGCCCGCCGCAGCTTCCAGTTCTCGAAGCGCTGATATCCGGTCACACCGGTGTCACGGAGAGGGCGGTTCCTGCGGGAGCCGCCCTTTCGCGTTTTCAGGCCGCGGCATGGTCGTTGACAGGCTGCCGCACCGCGCGCACCTGATCCCCGGCCGCGATGCCCGACTCGGGCGGCACGGCATATTCGAGAGAGCGAGACGGACGATGTCTGGCGCAGGCGCGACGAAGCCCACCGTGTTCATCGACGGCGAGGCCGGCACGACCGGTCTCGGCATCCGCGAGCGCCTGGAGCGCGACGGGCGGGTCGCCCTGCGCAGCATCGCCCCCGAGCACCGCAAGGATCCGCAGGCCAAGCGCGCGCTGCTCGCCGAGGTGAACCTCGTCGTGCTCTGCCTGCCGGACGAGGCCGCCAAGGAGACCGTAGCGCTCGCCGACAGCCTGCCCGGCGGCGGCCCGCGCGTCCTCGACGCCAGCACCGCCCACCGGGTCGCGGAGGGCTGGACCTACGGCTTCCCGGAGCTGACCCGCCAGCAGGGGGCAGCGGTGGCCCGCGCCCGGCGGGTCGCCAATCCCGGCTGCTACCCGACCGGCGGCGTCGCGCTCCTGCGCCCGCTGGTGGAGGGTGGCCTGATCCCGGCCGACCATCCGATCAGCGTCAACGCGGTCAGCGGCTACAGCGGCGGCGGCAAGAGCATGATCGAAGCCTACGAGCAGGGCACGGCGCCGCCGTTCCAGCTCTACGGCCTCGGCTTCGCCCACAAGCACCTGCCGGAGCTGCAGCGCTACAGCGGGCTCACCCGGCGGCCGATCTTCGTGCCGTCGGTGGGGAATTTCCGGCAGGGTATGCTGGTGAGCGTGCCGCTCCACCTCGCGACGCTGCCGGGCCGGCCCACGGCCTCCGACCTCGAGGCGACGCTGCGCGACTGGTATGCCGGGCAGAGGCTGGTGCAGGTGGTGCCGGGCGCCGGAACCGGCGCGCACCGGGAGAAGATCGAGCCGGAAGAGCTCAACGACACCGACCGGCTGGAGCTGCGCGTGTTCGGCTCGTCCGAGCACGGGCAGGCGGTGCTGGTGGCGCGCCTCGACAATCTCGGCAAGGGCGCCTCCGGGGCGGCCGTGCAGAATCTCGGGCTGATGCTCGGGCTCGACGGCTGAGGCCGGCGGGATCGGATCAATCGGCGGTCCGCGTGATGGCGCGGTCGGTGTTCACCCGGGCCAACCAGCCCTGTTAACGCCTCCACGTTGGCGCGGCTCATTTCGGTCTGGGTCATCGCAGGCGAGGTCATGCCGGCGCCCAACCGCAAAATCCTGTTTGGCTGCTGCGGGTCCAGCAGCGAGGGCAGCGACCATGAAGCTGAGGGTGAGGTGTGCCATCGGTTACTTCCATCGGGTGCTGCTTATGATCAGCGCTCGTATCGTGTTCATTGAGTCGCGCGGCTGAGGACGGCGATTCTTGGGCTCGCTCGTGCCCAGCATTCGATCAAAAGCCTGGGCTCAGACTTTGCTGTCAAGAAAGGCGGTCGATCGCGCCCTTCCTAGGGCTTTGACGCCGACAAAACGTACACGAGGCAAGGCAGTTTTCCGAGTGGTAGCAGCACGTTAACGGGCAAGCACGTGGTGCGTTCGTCAGCGTCTGTGCACTAGCGTGTGAGCACTATCCACGTACCGGTTCGAAGGAGGGGTGCCCGGGCAGCCCCAAGTCATCATGGCAACAGCCTGTTGAGGACGGCGAGGCTAAGAAACGCATGCAATAGAACGGACGGTGAGCAATGAGCGTGACGAACGAAGCGGGGACGGAGCAGACTGCGAAGGCGGACCAGCGCGAGCGGCCGACCGACGTCTATGAGCCGCATTTTATGCTTAAGCGTCGGGAGGCACCCCAGGATCGGACGGCGATATTCGATCCTCACTTCCCGACATCACGGCGCATAGTTCCGGCATCCGAACCGCCTGGCCGGCGTTAAGTTGGATCGGGCGGGAGCGACGGTATGGACGAAATCGAACTAATTAATCTGGTAACGGCGAGTGTTGCACAGGTGACACATCGGCGCGTCGCCTACGTGCGCCCGACAAGCAATTTTACCGCGGAAGTCGGCGTCGAAGGGGGCGCCTCGGACCAAGAGAAGGCTAACATCGCTATGCTCCTGCCCAAGCGCGTGGTCATAAAAGTCCGCGACGGAGGCGACGAGGCGTGGCCTCAGCCCTGATACCCTCGACCCGGAAACCGTGATGTCAGACAAGGCTTGGTTCGTCACACAGTCACGCTATGTCCTGCGTGATCGCTGGCTCACCGTGCGTGCGGATGATTGCGTAACGTCCCGCGGCGCGGTTCTCGCGCCCTACTATGTAATTGAGCGTCCAGACTTCGTGGCCGTCCTAGCTGTCGACAAAAACGACCACATCATCCTGGTGCGACAGTATCGCCACGGCCTTCAGACCATGTCGCTGGAGCTACCCGGCGGCATACTGGACGACGAGGAGGTTGATCCGGTTATGGTAGCGCGGCGAGAGCTTGCTGAAGAGACCGGGTACCGGGGCGGCCATTTCCGTTCTCTTATCGCGCTCGGGGTCCAGCCAGCCTCTGCGTCGAACCGTGCGCACCTTGTCCTAGCCGAAGGTGTGGAGCCCGGTCTCGCACATCCGGAGGCGTGCGAGGACATCACAGTGGTACGGGTGCCGCGCGAGGAAGCTCGTACCTTAGCGATCTCCGGCGCTATCCTCAACGCCAAGCACGTCGGCTTTCTGCTGCTCGGCCTCGCCCGGTTGGACGCCGGTACTTAGGGCGTTGGTCGCGACGGTGGGGTACCCTCGGGTGACAGCGCCGCCCGTCCGCTCGCGGTTAGGGCTCCGCACACGTGGATGCCGAGCCGGTCCGTCCGACCATCCCATGGGTAGTAAAACAGCGCCGCGACCGAACCGTCCGCGACCTTAAGCGCGAGGTCGGCGCGGAAGGCTTCGACGAGGGGAAGGCGCTTCGAATCGTCTGGTGGGCAGGACGTTGCGGGCAAGGGCATGCCCCATTCAGTTAGCCAACAAGGCTTGCCCGCGGCATCGCCTGCTGGGCGACAGCCGAGCAAGACATACCGGCGCAGGTGTTCGCGGCGCTGCGCGTCCGTCAGCCCCGGCCCCGTGTAGGTATGGGCTCCGTACCCGTCTACGAGTGCGTCGAGGCCGTGCGCCTTCAGATAGGCGAGCGTGTCGGCGTGATCGATGGCGTCGGCCCGCACCGATGGCAGCGGCCACGCCGGGCTCGGATCCGATAGGCCGGCGAGAATGATGGGCGTCGTGCGGTTGTGGGTGGAGGCATCCCGGGCCGCCTTCAGCACGGAAAGGCCGCGCAGATAAGCGTCGAAGCCGGCCAGGATCGCGCGACCCGGAGCACTCTCCTGGAGGTCGGCGACCTTGAGCGTGCGGCCTTGCCCAGGCACCGGAATGTCGCCGTTGAACTCGGTCCAGTTGATCTCATTGTCGAGCTCGAGACCGACGAGGCGGATGCCAGCAGCATCGAGGTTTCGGAACAGGTCGCTCACCAGCACCCGCAACCGATCCGGGTCCGACTTCGACAAGCCCGGCTGCGGCCATCCGCTGGGAGTACCGGGGGCACGGCGCGGTGCATCCGCAGGGTATTGTGACCAAACGACTAAATGCACGCCAATCCCGCGCGCGTGAAGGCGTTGGATGAAGTCGAGGATCGAGCCATAATCTTCTGCCGTGCTCGGCAGGTAGGGCACCCGAACGGCTCGGACGCCGGCATCGGTGAGTTCATCGACGATCGCGGCCCTTTGTTCGGCCGGAAGCCATTGTGGATTGTTCACGTTTACGCCGATGACGGGGTCGGCGCGGCACGGGAGAGCGGCGAGCATAAGCCACAGGATAGCGAGTAGACGGACCACGGATGCCTCGAATGACGATGCGTCCGGCTCTTGTAGCGGATTATCGTGATGCGTTCCCTATGAAGCGCCTCGATGTCCGACCAACGGTAACCTGTTCCACCGCCCGGACTCATAACCAGTAGCAGACGGTAGCCGCGAGGCAGACGGCAGTGAGTTAGCTGCTGGCGCGCCGATCGTAGCGCGTGGCGATACGGCGGAAAACCATGAGCCGCCCGAACATGCGCGCGATCGCGTTCCTGATCCTCCCCTGAATCCGCGGACACGGAGGGTTTAGCTCGCGGTTCGCTCGGCCTGCTCGGGCGTGAGATAGCCGAGCGCCGAGTGGATACGCTGCCGATTGTAGTAGTCCTCGATGTAAGCGAACAGGCCGCGCCGCGCCTCATCCCGGGTCGCCCATCGTCGCTGATGGACGAGCTCGACCTTGAGGGTGTGGAAGAAGCTCTCCATCGGGGCGTTATCGTGAGCCCCATCCTGTCCGACTCATGGATGGCTTGGCCCCCATGCTGACGAGCTGCCTCCGGTAGGCCTCCGCCGCGTACTGGCTGCCGCGATCCGAGTGGCAGATGAGGCCGGCGGCCGGCTGCTGTCGCTGGGCGGCCATCATCAGTGCAGCCACGCTCAGCTCGGTGCGCATGTGATCGCGCATCGACCAGCCGACGATCTTGCGCGTAGCGAGATCAAGGACGGCGACCAAGAAGAGCTAGCCTTCGTCGGTCGGCAGGTAGGTGATGTCCGCCAGCCAGACCGTCTCAGGTCGCGCGGCCGAGAAGTCCTGCTTGAGGAGACTGGGCGCGATCGGGAGATCGTGGCAGCTGTCGGTCGTGCCGGGCCGGAACCGACGACCTGCCAGAGCACGGATGACATGTCGGCGCATGAGACACTCCACCCGCCCACGGCTGCAGAACCGGCCCTCGGCCCGCAGGGCGGCATGCAGGCGAGGGGCACCATAGCGCCGGTGGTGGGCGCGGTATGGATGCGCCGGACGTCGTCCAGGAGCTGGCGGTTGGAGGCCGAGCGGACGCTCTCAGGCCGTGACCGCCAACCGTAGAAGCCGCTGGGTTGAGACTCCGAGCACGCGGCCCATGAGACGCACCGGCCACGTGCGCGCATGCTGCTCGATGAAGGCGAAGGTCACTTGAGCATCGCCGCGCAGAGGCCGATGGCTTTTTTTAAAACGTCGCGCTCCATGCGCGTGCGATCGAGCTCACGCCGCAGACGGGCGATCTCGGCGGCCTGATCGGACGGGGACGCGACCGGGCTTGCTGGCGAAATCCCCGTCGATCCTGAGGGCCGCGGCCGGGGTGAAGCCCCATTCAGCGTGGCCCGCCACTGTCGCAACATCGAGGGCTGGATCCCGAGCTCGGCCGCGACCTGCATCTGCGGCCGGCCGCTGCTCTCCAGCAGGGCGACGGCTTCGCGTTTGAACGCGGGCGTGAACTCTCGTCTCGTCTTCGCCATCCGACACCTTCTCTGCTCAGCATGAGCGTATCAGAGGTGTCCGCGAAGCCCAGGGAGGATAAGCCAACGGCTCGCCGGAAGGCCGGATACGTTTATGCAGACTGCTCAGACCTGCGGATCCAGAGCCACTTGCAGACTGGGCGGGCCATACGTTCCTCCCGGCGGCGCAGCGGTGCGCCTTCACGGCGGAAGAGTCGATAAGAACCTGGGCGCGCGGTCCGCCAGCCTGGGCCAGGGCTTCAAACAGACCGACCCAAACCCCCTTGGCTGCCCAGCGCACGAAGCGGTTGTACAAAGTTTTCTTCGGCCCGTAGATCTCGAGCGGTGCGTCCGTCCAACGTCCGCCGGACTTCAGCACGTGGACGATGCCGATGGTCACGCGCCGGTCGTATACGCGCTCTTTGCCCCGCGTATCGGTGGGCAGACGCGGGGCGATCTTCGGAAACTGCTCGTCCATCAGCCAGAACTGGTCCATCGGCTCCTCCAGCAAGAGCCGTGAATTGCGCCCGCGCCGTTCGCGCCACCGTTACCGTCCAGACGCTAGGACGAGATGCTGCGGAGGGCGCGGATGATGACGGGGTCGATAGTTAAAATTACCTCGCAGGCCTGCCCTCCATCTAGGCCGCGTCCTACTTCGCACCGCCGCTGCCAGAACCAACCCAGACCTTTGAGCGGCCATCGAGCGGGCCTTCGCGGCCTTCTCCCTTCCGAATGCAGGAACTACATCACAGCCGCCGGATACGACGCTTATGGCCCAACCTGAATGGCAACAGCTCTAAGCCTACGATGGAGCAGCTATCCTCCGTTCGTGAAGATCCTCAGTCTGCTGCAGGAGCGCTTACGGCGGACCTGGAGCCTGCCGGAAACGCTCGAGCGCCCAGCAAAAGTCTGGACGCGACATATGTTGCGATGCCGTGTTTCACGCCTAAACTGAGTTAAGCGACCACCATGCCATCTTCTTTGGGGCAAAATCTATATGCGACGCAGAACCTCAAACCCATTTGCAATACGGTCCCAAAGCTCATCAGGCATGGAGGCAGCATTCCAATGCACTAATTTGCCGCTATCATCGAGATAGTAAATTTTTCGATCGGCTACGTTTACCGCGAGCCCCCGAGGACGCATCTTACCTGGATCGGGAGCAGATCCTGGTTCAGTTCCGCGAAAAAGACGAATCAGCGTCATGATGGTTTCCGAATGATTCAGTTGTGAGGTGCGGTAGCTGAGCACCGCTACCGAAGACATATAGAAAAACTCATACACTAAGAGATCAAATCATTCACCTGAAAGAAATCAGCTCAAAACAAAGCTATCTATAGTTCAGGCTTCCGGATTCTCAAATTAGATCGGTGCGCCACGTGACACCGGTGCGGATGATTTTGGCCGGCACGCCGCCGGCCATTACATTTGGTGGGAAGCTGCCGCGCACCAGCGAATGCGCGCCGATAAAAGATCCATCGCCGATTGTCGTACCCTTCAGAACCGTCGAGCGCGCGCCGATCCAGACGCGGTGACCGATCAGGATCGGCCGTGCGGGATTGATCCGAGCGCCAGTCCCTAGGTCGATGACCGAGTGCATGTCACTCACCGAAAAGGTCACTTCGTCGGCAATGAGGCAGTTGTGCCCGAACGTAATCTCCGCCACCTCGTGCGCTGAGATCTGCGCGTTGCCGACAAACGACGTGAATTCTGCAATGATTAGCTTGGTCGGCGCCACGATATGCATCCTGGCCTTGGCCAACCGCACGTGATCTCCGATATGGATCGTTGCGTCGGACCCGCAGTGAAGATAGATATCGTCACTGTTCGAATTTTTACCGATGATGACGTGGTTGTTGCTGCGCTCGAAGAAGATGGTTCCATTTTGATTCTGAAGGAACTCGTCCGCCGCATCGATCTGATTGTTGTGGCCGAGGTCGACGATCTTGATGGGCATGCCTGTTCGATCTCAGCTTACTGGGTCGGGTGTGAGCCGTAATTACGACGTTCGGAGTGCGCGAGTACGGACGCGGGCGGGACGGCGTCACATATCGCATCGACTGACGCAGCCTGTCCATGCGGACCGGTTGGGCACACGACGCGTGCGGGTAGCGAAGCTAGCCCTCGACCTCCACGCCGGCCTCTATTAGAGACGGCACGCGGGTTCGGGACACGTCGGTGCGCGCGGCGTGGAATTGTCGCCCTGCGTCGACCTTCACGATTAGAGGCCGCCGGCACAGCCGGCGATGTAGCCGGGTCGGGATCGGTCTCGGTCAGCCCAGCGAGGGATACAGGGCGGGGCATACGGAACGCAGTCGATGGCAGACGAACAAGCTTCTCATCACGATCTTGTCGTGCTGGCTCCGGACGGTGCGTGGACGGTCGTCGATCGTCACATCGCCGCGCCATCGTTGGCCGCCGAGGCCGGCGCTTGGCGGCAGATCGACCTAGGCCTCCGCTTCCCCGTCCATTCCATTGAGATTGCGTCGGCCGGAGAAGCGGACACCCCCGAGGTTCAGATCGCCTTCTCGGACGATGGGGAGACTTGGGTAGCCCCTGAAATCATCCCGCAGGCCGACGGTGCGGCCGCGACTGCACCGACCTTGATCGCCCCAGCGGAGACGAGCTGGACCCGCTACATCCGCGTCTCCACCACCGCCCTCGCCGCCGACGACGCATGCCCTGTGCGCGTGTGGACCGAGCGGGCCGCCTTCGATCTGATCGTCTGGCGCACGCTCATGAACGCGGATTTCGACCTAGTATCCGAGCGTCCGGGTATCGATCTCTATCGGGGTTACCGCTTGCTCGGCCATCCGGCGCAGCGGAGCCTGTCGATCGTTGGCATCGACCTGTACGAGAACGGCGCCTTCGGCAATTTCATCATCCAATGCCTGCTAGCGATCGGCATCTGCATCGCGCTAAAGCTGAAGTACATCAAGCTGCCGGCCCGGGACAGGAGCGAAGTCCTCGATTACGCCGAACCGCGCGATATCGGCGGCATTACCTTCATCCCGGCATCCTATCCGCTACCGACCGACGGATATTTTTTGTCGGGCATGTTCTTCGACGTCCAAGTCCAGAAGTTGGCCGGGGACTTAGAGCAGGACCGCTCGCGCCACATCATTACGAACTATATCCGCCCCCTCTTCAACCGGCTTCCGACGCGGTTTCCTAAGAAGCTCGACGATCAGCTCCTGATCCACATCCGGTCGGGCGACATCTTCAGCACGTGGGTCGCGCCACATTATCCGCAGCCGCCGCTGGCGTTCTACAAGCTCGTGATCGAGCGCCTGATGGCGGAGAAGCGCATTACCTCCATCAAGCTGGTGTTTGAGAACCGCCTCAACCCCGTGATCTCCGCACTCGAGGCGCATATCGCGGAGCTTGCCATCCCGCTGGAAACGCAGAGCGGGACGCTCGCCGACGACGTCGCCGCCCTTGTGAATGGCCGCTACCTAGTGTTCGGCCTCGGCACGTTCGGACCCGGCGTTTGTCACCTCTCCGAGCGCGTGGAGGAGGTGTACTACTTCGCGTCCGGATGGCCGCAGCACTTTAGGGGCATCCCGACCATCGGTAAGATCGTGGAAGTCGTGGATCGCGCGGGCGCATACACCAAGGTCGGGGAGTGGGACAACTCGCCGGAGCGCCGCCAGATGATGATTGATTACCCGATCGAGCAGCTCGCCTTCGACGACCAGCTTCGATGATCGAGAATCCGCGTCATGTTTCTACCTCCCCGATGCGTGGACGGACGCCGTCACTTTGGTCGTCAAGACGCTGTACGTCCCGTCAGACAAATACCTTTCCTAGACCTTGGCGTTCTTGCCTTCGTCCTCGCACATGCAGCCAGATCAGCCCCGCCGGTGTCTCGGCCCGGAGCCGACAGTGCGCTCAACCGTCGCAACCTTGCCGAGATTATGAAGATCGGTGACAAGCCATAAGCCGATGTCCAGGAGGAAGTTGTTGGCCAGGGAGGATGAGGCGTACGAGCCACTCCGCGTCAGTGCGTATGAAACGCATCGCGCTGAGGTGCGGATGATGCAGCGCCGGAACTTGCGCGGGTGCCACAAGACGCTGATCAGCTTCGCCGCAAAGTATCATTATGTTGAGAGCCAACGCCGACTTGTGGCTGCTGCGGCGCTCACAGGCGACTTCGATACGGTCGAGAGCTGGTCACCCGATAGGCTACGCGAAACAGCGTTCTATCGAGCGCATGCGGAGATTCTCAACCGTTCGAGGGGCGCCGGCAATTGGGCCTGGAAGCCCTATATCATTGCAGATGCTTTGGAAAAGCGCCGCGATGGGGACTTCATCATCTTCAGTGATACCGGGATGCAAGCGGTGGGTGAGGACCCGCTACCGCCCGTGGCGCCGCTCCTGACATGGCTCGCCGGGTCCGAACGACGTGTCGCGGTCGGCGTGCTGCACGGCCGACCTCAACGGATATGGACCAAGCGCGACTGCTTCGTGCTGATGGATTGCGACGCGGAGCGCTATTGGAACGCCGACCAGATTCAGGCTACTTGGATCGCCTTCATGGTGAGCCCGGACACGCGCCATTTGGTGGCCGAGTGGCTGCGCTACGGAAGCGACGCACGGATCGTCACTGACATCCCCAATCAGCTTGGTCTACCGGATTTTGGTGACTTCATCGATCACCGCTTTGACCAAAGCATCCTTTCGAACCTGATCTACAAACTTGACTTGGAGATCCCAGCACTCCGCGAGCCGTCGAAGCGGATCAGGACGCTGATCGATGAGCTCGAGCGAGATGCGCTGGTCTGGGCGCGCCCGTCCGAGAACATCGCGCTGGGCAAGACTTGGCTGGCCAGCTCCGCCTCGCCTTGGTCGGGTACGACCGGGACCTACGGCGAGCGAACGACCGGCGACCCGTCGTTCTTCTTCCACACGGCCCTCGAGTGGAAGCCGTGGTTGGTGCTCGACCTCGGCGCGGTCGAGCGGGTGTCGGAGATCCGAATCTACAATCGCTGGGGCCAGCCCAGCGAGCGGGCGCAGTTGATGCGGGTCTGGCTAGGCGAGACCCAGAACGATTACCGCCTCGTCTTCGATGCCGTGGACGCTCACTGTCATCCGGGTCTTCCCCTGCACCTGCGGTTCGACAACGCCCGGTTCCGCTATCTGAAGGTCGATCTCGACGAGGAACAATACCTGCACCTCGACGGGATCGAGATCTTCGCGGCGCGCTGAGACGACGGGGCGATCAGGATCGCATGAGCGCGCCGGTGTCCGACAAGCCGCTGTTTCCGTTGGGGCCGATCCTGTTCTTCGGCGATTCGGTAACGGCCGCGCTGACGGCCGAGACGCCCTCGCTCTTCGCGGGGCCGCAGACGGTCGCCCGGGGGATCGCCGGGCAATCAACCCGCGCCATGGCGCGGCGGCTCCGCTCCGACATCGCCCTCTACGGAGCGAAAGGCCTCCACCTGATCGGCGGTCGCGACGACATCCTCGACCCGAATCGAACACCGACGCTCGACGGCATCGTGGCCGACCTCACGGCCATGCTGCAGGACGCGCGCGACCTCTATGTGCGGACCTGGGTCGGCTCGATCCCGCCGGTGGATCCGGCCGCACCGGGAGCGGCCGGGCTGCCGGTCGCGCTCATCGGGCAGATCAATGCGTGGCTGCGCGACCACGCGCAGGCGTACGGGGCGCAGTTCATCGACTACGATGCCGTCCTGGCCACCGGGACGGGCGCGCTCAGGCCCTCGTTCAGCCACGACGGCGTCCGGCTCAACGCGGCCGGCTACGCGGCGCTCCGGGAGGCGATGACGGCGGCCTTGACCGCCCCGGGCGTCGAGCAGATCTGGGCACCGCCAGAGAGCGAGGACGCCGCGCGGCGGCGCAAGTTCCTGCACCACTTCGGCTATCTCGACTCGAACACGCGCTATCCGAGCCCGTTCATCCAGTTCGCCGGCAAGCCGGGGGCGAGCCATTACGGCGTCCCATTCGACGCGGACGGGTTCCTTAACGCCGTCCCGATCGTCGCGCGCAAGCCGCCGGGCGAGACCCGGATCCTGGTCGTCGGCGACTCGACCACGATCGACGGCGGCGACATCGCCAACACCCTGCCGGGCCGCATCGAGCGGATTCTGCGGGCGGGCGGCCTCGACGGCGCGAAGGTCTACAACTTCGGGGTGATGTCGAGTTGCCTCACGCAGATGACCCACCTGATCTGGTCGCGGCTCGTGAACTACAGCCCCGACGCGATCGTCGTGCTCAGCGGCAGCACGGATCTCTTTCAGCCCTGGACCTACGATCCGCGGCCCGGCCACCCCTACAACGCCTTCATCACCGAGCGGCTCCACGACCACTTCTTCGACACGCACGATCCCCGAGCCCGCGAGGACGGCCTGTCCTACGACGCGCTGATCACGCTGATCTACGAGGCGCTGAAGCGGCTGCGGGCCGAGGTCGGCTGGCAGAGTCCCGGCTGGGAGGACGCCATCGTCCACCATTACGAATTAGCGGCCCACCGGCTGACCAAGCTGTCGCACGATCACCGCGTGCCGATCGTCAGCGTCCTGCAGCCGACGATCCTGCGCAAGCGCCACCTCACCGAGGCCGAGCGCGGCGTCGCCTCGGGGGCGTTCCTGGCCTATCTCGACCGGCAATACGCCAAGCTGGAGGCCTTCACGGCGCAGCTCGCGGCGCGGCGCCCGTACCGGCGGACCTTCACGGCCCTCGACCTCAGCGGCATCTTCCGCGACCGGGCGGAGGGGACCTTCTACGACATCGTCCACTACGACGATCCCGCCCGGGAGATCATGGCGACGCGACTGGCTGCAGAGATCCGCGCGGCCCTAGACTGCGCCCAGAGGCGGACGCCCTTCGGGCGGGTGAAGCGCCTCCTTGGCGGCCGGAAACAGTAGGAGCCACATCGCAGGGCGCCGAACTCAGCAGGCTTCAGAGACACGATCTCCGTCGTCATTCAGGGGCGCCTCCGGCGTAGCGCAGGTCACCCGGTGTGTTGCGTGGCGTCAGGGGCGATTATGCCGGCTCATAGGGCCGCACCTTCGAGAGGTCCGCCTCGGCCTCCGCATGCGAGAGATCGTGCGCGGTCTGAAGGTTGAGCCAGAACTGGGGCGTGGTCCCGAATCGGATGCCGAGACGCAGCGCGGTATCCGCGGTCACACCGCGGCGCTCGCGGACGATCTCGCTGAGCCTGTTGGCAGGGACATCAATCTCGGCCGCGAGGCGGTTGGCGCTCAGGCCGAGCGGCACCATGAACTCCTCGCGAAGAACCTTACCGGGATGCGTGCGCAGGCGGGGCATGGGGTTTTCCTCTGTGGCAGTCCACGATCTCGACGTTTTCGGGCTCGGTGCCGCCCCACCTGAAGCAGATGCGCCACTGGTCGTTGATTCGGATGCTCCACTGTCCGTCGCGGTCCCCACTCAGCTTCTCAAGCTGGACACCTCCAAAAACCCCTTTTTGCCCTGACTTGGGTCTAATCAAATCAAATCAATAGGTTAGCCCTCGCTGCGACCACGATTGCGGAGGTTTTTGGAGATGTCCAGCTGATTGCCAGGCGGTGATCGAAGGTCGCCCAGCGCGGCTGCAGCGTCGATCATGTCGAGCTTGCGTATGGCGGTGGCCTTGAAGGCGCGCCACTGCCGGTGGCTGATATCGTGGAGGTGGAGCGCCTCCGTGTCCTTGTCAGAGAAAGTCTGGATCATCAGCGCTTGATACGTTATACGTAATGCGTATCAAGCTGTGCGGAGAAAGGCAACTGTTCCAGCTCATCTGCTCCTTCACGGAAGCAGGCAGTGACCAGTGTCGCGATCGCCTTGCACAGCGAGTCGCAGCCCGATCTTGATGTGCATCGCCACCCAGCCGCCCACCGCCGCTCGGAAAAGGACGAGGGCAAGCGAGTGGCTCTCAAACCGATCCAGCCCGGGGGCGCCACGCGGCCCCGGCTCGCTTCCCTCCGCACGCGAGGACGGGATCAGCCCTGCTCGGCCGATCGCTTCACCCGGTGGGTGAAGATCACCGACAGCCAGGGCACGACCTCGTGCTCGACCTCGATGGAGATCAGCACCTCGAGGTGGAGCGCGTAGGGAAGGGTGAAGCGGAAGCCGCAGCGGGCTTCCTCCATGGTGGTGGGCATGTCGCCGAGCACCGCCGCGATCACGTCCGGCCGGTGGACGTCGACGGGGATGCGCTGGGTCTCACCGTCGACCTCAGCGACAAGCGTCGCCCTGGCGCGGCTCGCCGAGACCACCCAGCCGGCCAGCACCACCTGCCCGTCCTGGATCTCGGCCCAGACCCGATCCCGGGGGGCCTCCAGGTTCGCCCGGGCGAAGGAATCCGGCAATTCCCCGTCGAGTTCGGCCACGGTGCAGCCGACCTCGTACTTCTCGAAGCCGCGCCCCTCGCCGAAGAGGCCGGCGAACTCCTTCTGGTACCAGGCGATGCGGGCGTTCTTGATGTTCTCAGGCAAGCCCGACCACTGGCCTTTGGCCTGGATTGTGTAGACCGACAGCAGCTCGCGAAGAAACGCGATGCGGCCCTTGTCGGCAATGTAGAGGTTCATTAGCCAATCGGCCGCTGAGGTGGTCTCGTAGAATGTCTCCGGCACCGCGCGCAGGGCCTCGGCGCGGTAGAAGCAGCAGGAGAAGTTCGCGGTCAGCGGCGAATTAGCCAGAACCGGGAAGCTGATCGTGCCGGTGGGATAGCGGCCCTGCTCGTCGTGCGGCACGTAGGAGCCGGTTGCCGGGTAGTGGAGCAGGACCCAGTTGAAACACATGTCGAGCGCGCGGTCGTTGCGCAGCATACGCATCTGCATGGCGATCTTGCGGTCGGACAACCAGTAATCGTCCGCCTCGCAAAAGGCGATGTAGCGGCCCGTGCAGGCGGAGATGCAATCCTGCATGTTGCGCAGCATGCCGAGATTGCGCTCTCGGGGCCGAACGATGATGCGCTCTGGGTCGCGCGTCCGGTAGGATTCGACAATCTCAGCGGTTCCGTCCGCGGACTTGTCGTCGCCGATCACCACCTGCATCCGGAACAGGCCGCGTTGCCCCAGCACTGCGTCGAGGCAGCGGGCGATGTCACGGGCGTGGTTGTAGGCGGTGACGACGACGCTTACGGTGAGTTGCTCCATCAGCCACGCGCGCAGGGCGTCCGGCTCACCGGAGAGCTGGTCGGGCGCGTCGAGACCCATATCGCGCAGGGCCGTTCGGGCGATGTCGGGGTTGGCATCGATCAGCCGCCCGAGGCTCGGGACGTCCTCCTCGTCGAGATAGGCTTCGCCGAGGCGCCGGAAAATCGCCTTCTGCGAGGCCTCGTAGCCCGCCGCGTAACGGCCGCCGAAATGGCCGCGCAATTGGCGGAAGAACTCGATCTCGGCATTGCCGAGCTTCTTGTGTCGGGCGAGTTCGGTCGCGTAGGTCGCCCACATTCCGGCCGCGTGTTTACGGTAGACTGCCATGATCTGAGGTAGAAACCCAATGCGGCCGACCTCGGCGTGCATGAGGTGTACGTACCAATCCACCGGCGCGATGCTTTCATCTAGCCGGAATGTCTCCTCGCCATGATAGCGCCAGCGATAGAGCACGCTGTTGGTTTGGATGAAATTGTGAGCGACAAGATCGGAAAGCGACGGCTGCGCGCCCGAATGCTGCGGGTAGACTTCCTCTACTCCGGGTATCTCCTCGTAGATAACGCGCACCGGATGGAAGCAGAGAGTAAATTCTGGACGCTCTCTCAAAAATTCGATCTGACGCTGAAGCTTGTCAGTATCGGTCCAGTAATCATCGCCCTCGCAGATTGCCACGTACTCACCACGGGCTCGCTGCGCGAGATCGGCGAAATTCCTGTTCACACCGAGATTCTCGGTGCGCAGCACCGCCACGAGGTTGGGGTGCCGCGCGGCGTACTCGGCAATGATCTCGGCGGTCCCGTCGGTGGAGCGGTCGTCGCCGACGAGCAGCTCGAAGGGGAAATCCGTGACCTGTCCGAGGATGCTCTCAAGGGTCTGCCGGATGAATGCCGACTGATTGTAGGCGATGCACAGTACAGAGACGACTGGGCGGTTCCAGGCCGGCGCGGGCTGGGTCTCAGCCCGCGCGCGGATCCAGGCCGCGAAGGGATTGACGAAGGTACCATCGAAGGTGTCGTCCGGCGCGGCGGTGAAGTCGGCCCGGGGCTGGCGGCCGAGCCGGGCGCCGTATTTCACGTAGTGTTCGAGGGGCGACAAATCGGTCAGGCCAACATCGGGATAGCGTGTCGCGTACTCGATATGGTCGAACAGGCCGCTGGCGTAGATCGTCGCGAAATCGTCCTGCCACGGTTCGAGCGCGGGCGCGGCCTCTCCTGCACCGTCCTGCATCGATCAGATCCCTCGAACGCGCGTCAGCGGGCCGCTTCCCCAGACCATACCCTCAGAGGGTGCTAGGGAGGCGACCTTCCTCGGAGCCGTGGTTGTAATAGTGCTGCGTCGGATCGGCGCCGGCATTTGCGACATCGTCGTTGCACGAGAGGTAAAACTGGCGATCGAAGAGCCCGGAGGCTTCGAGCCATCCTAGCATCGTCTGTTCGGGCACGACGGGAGCACGGTCGGCGGCAATCGCCGCCTCCCTGTAGAGGTGCGCGAACCGCGCGATCCGGGCCGCGAGCTCCTTGGCAGCAGGGCGTCGTACCGAGGATGCAACGACGCTCGACTGCTCACCGGGGCGCCGGCGCTGAAGATCAGCTTCGGCCAAGCGCACCAGACGGGCCAACTCACCCTGCGTCTCCTTGAGCCGCGCCTGCGTGTCGGCGAGCTCGGCCCGCAGCGCTTCTACGTCCTCGCCCATGGTCGGCTCCGTCCTAATCACGACGCCCTGCGATACTGGCGTGCGCGGGTCACGCTGCGGGATCGGCTGTGTTCCGGCGCGAAATGGCACCCCGGTCGGGTAAGCCGGCGTGATACGATCGGCTCCAGGATGGGTCAACTCTGGGCATCGTGAAAGCGGAATCTTACAGCGCCACCTATAGGCAGAATCGGCAAGTCAGTGGCAGTCAGACGGCAAAAGAGAGCCTTCGCATTTCACGCGGGTTAAGGATGCGTGAGATCACATCTGATCCAACTGGCTCCAAGGATGCAGCCAGACATGATAGTGACTGCCAGTATGACGTCCGATGAGTCCTCACGTCGGAGCTCTGCAAAGAACTCGCTTGTTTGCCTGATGCTCTTCGGTAAAATTTTTCACGGTCTCAATCATAAGCGTGTACGATTGAGCTCGCTTGAGGATAGATCGCGACCTTAGATGGCTCTAAGTTGCGCCCGAAGTAAAGTGAGTCGCGGCAGCATCTGGCGTGCGAAGCTGTATTCCCGCAAGATGGCTAGGCGGCCGGACTCGCTGAGACGCCGGAGCGCCTCGCGGTCTCCGGCGTAGAACTCGATCCTGGCGGCGATCCCATCTGCGTCGCGCGTGATCAGCTCGAACTCCTTCCCGGGGACGAGGGCAGGTGTTCCGTCGAGCCGGCGATTCAGCTCAAGGGAATCGGAGAGGAACATGGCCACGCCGCGCAAACCTGCCTCGACGCAGGAGGTGGTGGGGAACCCGTCGAACGACCCGCGCCCGCCGTCACGCTCCATCGGCGACAGGTTCGGCGATATGACGATGTCCATGCCGGGATAGAAGTCGGGGAAGAACGAGGCCGGCTGTACGCCGTGGAAATAGACCCGATCGACCCGCGTGACGCCGAGCAAGTCCGCCGTCCAGTCGCCGACGTAGTGCCACTCGAAGCGGGGGTCGTCCGCGTAGCGACGGACGAGGTCGGTGAAGACGTCGCAGCCCTTCTCGACGCCGAACTCCGTGTAGCGCTGGGCCACGAAGCAGATCCGGATCGTGTCCTGAAGCGGTCGATTGATCCGCGAGCAGCGCACACTCGCCGCGACGTCCCAACAATCGGGCGAGACCGCGCCGAAGATGAAGGCGATCTGGTCCGGATCGCACCAGCCGCGGTCGAGCAGGTAGTCGCGCTGCAGGGTGTGGGTCGTGAGCACCTTGGCGAAGCGGCGATCGCCGAGGACGCGCCGGAGCTTGGCATCCGAGACCGGATCGTTCGGCATAAATCCGCCCCCCGGATAGAGGGTGAAGGTGAGGCGCTCGGCGCGCAGATCTGGGTTCGAGGCCAGCAGCACGGCCGCGTTGTGCAGGAAGGTCGTGTGCAGGACTTCGGCGCTGAGATCATGGTCGGTGTTCAGGGCGCGCACCCGGCCCGCCAGGGTCGGATGCTCCGTCTCGAACTGGCGCAGTTCGTCGAGGAAGGTCCGGTCAGGCCGGTAGCGGTTGATGTCGCGCAGCGACGAGGCAACCCGGCTCTCTGGGATGGCGTACAGGTAGGTGAGCAGCTCGCCGTAGCGGAACGCCGAAAACCGCGACGGAAAACTGGAATCGACGAGGAGGAGGCCTGCCCGCCCGGCCCGAAATCGTCGTACCGGAGCGGCGACCTTCGGATAGACGGCCCGGGCTTGGTTAGCTGCCTGCCACGCTTGCGGATCAAAACCCGGCACGGCGCCGCTTCCAGCATATAGCTGCTCGGCCTGGCTTCGGTCGCGCGCAAGCAAGCCGTGGAGGGACCGGGTGTGGGGGCTGGTGTCGCCAAGGTCGAGGGCGAGGCGCGCCTGCTCCTCGGATTCCACGAGCCGACCCCAGGTCCGAAAGATAACCGCGAGCCGGAAGCGGAACAGGGCCGGATCCTCGCAACCCACCGCCAGCGCGATCTCGTAGGCTGCCGCTGCGGTTCCCAGCCGGCCCAGCGTCTCGGCCTGGTAGGCGGCCAGACCGCACCGGGCGATCAGGCCGCTGCCCTCGACCTCCACGGCGCTCCGGGCGGCCTCGAGCGCCCCGTCGCGCCGCCCCAGGGCGAGCAGCGCTCCGACGCGCACGAGGAGCGCCTGAAGGCCTACGACAGGGCCGCCCGCCAGCATTGCGAGCGCCGCCGCGGGATCGTTGGCGTGCAGCCGCTCGGACGCGGCCTGGACCCGTGCGTAGGGGTTCGCGGGATCGTGCGTTAGCGCCGCCGCACTGGCCGCGGCGAGCGCGCGACCCTCTAGGAGGTTGGGCAGCCGCCCTTCCGCGACCCCGTAATTGAGGTAATGGCCGAGGGGATTGACTCCAGCTTCTGCGATATCGGGATAGAGGGTCAGGTAGGTGCGGGTGCTGAACAGCGGTCCGGGATCGAACCCGACCGCGGCGCCATGGACGCAGTAATGCTCGGCCGGGCTGAGACTGGCTGCCTCAGCGGGCGACACCTGCTCCCGATAGAAGGCCGAATCGAACAGCGGGTTCGGGTCGAGATCAGAGAGCCAGCCCTCTGCCGCGTAGGCTTCCGGCGTCGCGACGCCGCGGTGGCCGTAGCGCCGGGCCACGGAACCCGCGTCGAACAATCCCGCCAGATCCGGATGCATACCGTCGTCCGTCCCTCTCTTCGCGCCCGCGGAGTCCCGTCACAGGACGGAGGGACGTGCGGCCGTCCGGCCGGCGTGCGCGCAATCCGCCGAGCCTTCGCGCGGCGTAGCTTCTCGCATAGCGGGTCCGATGTGCCTACCCTGCTCGGGCGGCACTTCGGCTGCATGTCCCCTCAGGCGTATGCGCCGTCGGCGCTCCCTTTGGCGGCGATCGTGGAGCCGGGGCCGGTCAGACGCCGGCCGATGACCAGCAGGACAGCAACAGGCACGACGAGAACCAGCCCGACGCCGAGGATCCCGACATGCCCGACGAGGCGCCCGTAAAATCCCCCGGTCACCCCATCGTACCACGAGACCATCGCCATCCCGACGCTCGATGCCACGAGAAGCGCGAGCATCTTGAACCATAGGGGCAGGGGCTGCCGAGACCGAACGGGCGCGGCGGCACCGGCTTCGCCCGAATCGGTGTCTCGCTGGGCCAGGAGCGCTTCGACCTCGCTCGCGAAGTCCGCCTGGATCCGGTCCCGCCGATCCGCGTCGCCATCGCTGCGCGCCCGTTCGGCCTGCGGCACGATCTCATCTAGCCCCTCGGCCAACGGACCGGGGATCGCGGCCTCGGCGGCGAGCATCAGGCGCGCCTCATGCCGACGCATGAACAGCCACAGAGCGACCGCACCGAGCAGGACGAAGGCCAGCAACCCGAGGCCGACCGGCCCCATGACGTTCTCGATGGAGCGCCCGCACAGATACGCGCCGAACCCCATGATCGAGGCCCAGGCCACACCGCCCAGCGCATTGAAGGCGAAGAAGCGGCGGGCGTCGAGCTTGTTCACGCCGGCGAGCACGGCCGCGTAGGCGCGCAGCATCGCGGTGAACCGCCCGAAGAACACGATCTTCCCGCCATGCCGGCGGAACAGGTATTGACCGAGCTTGAGCCGCCCGTGGTCGAGGCCGATCAGGTGCCCCTTGCGCAGGAGCAGGGGCAAACCCCAACGGCGGCCGACCCAGTAGCCGGCATTGTCGCCCAGGATGGCGGCGGTCGCGGCGATCGCCACCACGACGGCGATGTTGATGTTGCCGGTGCTGCCGGCATAGGCCGCCGAGGTCAGCAGGACCGTCTCGCCCGGCAGGGGCAGCCCGGCGCTCTCCAGCGTGATGATCACGAAGATCGCCAGGTAGCCGTAATGCGCGATCAGGTCGGCGATCGGCAGATCGTGCAGGAAGGACATGCGGTCTCCTCGCGGATCAGACCGCCGCGCTGTCGTCGATAAACGTGGCCACTCCGGGGCGGGTCGCCGCGGACGGGCTGCGTCGGAGCGTACACCGCGCCGTGAGGACTGCATCAATCCTCGCGGATACCGTGCGTACCGGCGGAGCCCGCGCGCATATCCGCCAGGTGCGCCTGCATCCAAGCGATTGTCCCGATCAGCCCGTGGCGCAGGGCAACGCGCGGCTGCCAGCCGAACTCGGACCGGATCAGTGCGGTGTCGAGGACGTTGGCCGGCACGTCGGCAGCCCGGCTCGGCTTGTAGACGCAAGGGAGGCGGTCTCGCCCGAAGGCCGCCTCAAGCTCGGCGATGACTTGGTTCACGCTCAGGCCCACGCCGCTGCCGACGTTGAGGACCTTGTGGGGACCGTCATAGGTGACGGCGGCGAGGAAGGCGTCGCTGACGTCGTCGACGTGCAGGAAGTCGCGCACCACTTCGCCGGTGCCCCAGACCTCCAGGGACAGGCCCAAGAGGACGCGGTGGATGTAGCTGCCGATCAGCCCCTGGTGCTTGGTGCCGAGCTGGAACCGGCCGTACGGATTGGCGATCCGCAGGATCTGGTAATCGATTCCGTAGAGATGCCGGTAGAGGTAGAGCGACTTCTCGATCATCAGCTTGCTGATGCCGTAGGCCGAGATCGGATCGGTCGGCGCCTGCTCGGGGATCGGGATGGCGCGCGGAACCCCGTAGATCGCACCCCCGGAGGACGAGAACACCAGCTTCTTGACCCGAGCCGAGCGGCAGATCTCTAGTAGGTGCAGGGTAGCGATCGGCGCGGCCGCGAGTTCCGCCGATGGATCCCGGTTTGAACTCTCCGGGATCGAACCGGCGATCAGGTGGAAGACGACGTCCTGGCGCTCGACGGCATTGGCGATGGCGAGACGGTCGGCGAACTGGCCGGTCACCCGGGCGACGCGCCGGTCCAGCACCTCGGGCTGCGGGTGGCTGCGGCTGAAACACGTGACCTCGGCGCCCGCCTCGGCCAGACGGTTGCACAGGTTCAGTCCGAGGAATCCGCCACCCCCGAGCACGAGGCAGCGGGCGCCCGCGAGCGACGGCGTCGGCGGCTCCGTTGCGTCGCACTTTGCCACCGGCCGGCCCTCGGGGTGCGGGCTCATGCCCGTGCCTCGGCCGCGTGTTGAAGCGATGCGCCGGCCGGAGAAGCGACATCCGCGATCCGGCCCGTTTCGGCGGCCTCTGCCTCGCGCACTTCGATCATGCGTTCCACCAGCGCCAGGGCGGAAGCTTGTAACTTGAGCCGTGTCGGCTCCAGAGGCACCTTCTGGCAGGCCCGGGCCGCCGCATAGGCGGCCGCGTAGGCCGCGTCCCAGCCGGCGGCGAGGATCCGCGGGCCGGCGGCCCCCAGGTCGTCCCGGATGGTCGCCCACGCAGCCCGATGGGTCGCGTCCCAGGCCGCAGCCCGGGCCAGCGGCCCCGTCTGCCGCAGGGTCAGGTTCGCGATCGCCGCCCGCTTGCGCGCGCGCTTCAGATGATCGCACAGGATTGCGAGACCGGTGACGTCCTCGATCTCGGGCAGACCGGCGAGCGCGTCGCCCTCGACGTTCAGCTTGGCGAGGCGGAACCACGCCGGCAGGTGGGTGCGGACGAGCCAATCGGCCACCAGGGCGACCCGCCGCCGCTCCAGCACCTCCGAGTCGCGCGCGTCGACGAGGCGCGGGATGAGCGGCCGGATCAGCGCCTCGCGCGCCTCCCGCGGTAACCCATCACTCCAAGTGCGGATGAAGGCGGCGAGGCTCGGCGACGCGCAGACTCGCGGATCCGGATGCGGCTCGCCGGCTAGGTAAGCCGTCTCCGGAGCGCTGAGCTCACCCTCAGGGCCCTTAGGCGGACTGGCCGCGAGCGTCGTGACGCGCGCGCGCCGGTCGGGATCGACGCGGGCGAACTCCGCGGTCTGCTGGTCCCGAGGCGGGAATGCGTCGCGACGGGGCACCTGGATCGGCCGGTCGTCCGCCGCACCCGGGAACCCGGCCGCCACACCGGTGGCGATCTCGGCTTCGAGCGCCGCCACGGCGGCTACGACCTTTCCGGGATCGACCGTGTAGCTCACGTGGAAGGCGTGCACGCCTGGGCGCGGGAGCGTGCGGCCGCGCAGGAACAGGATCCGCGCGCCACCGGCCTCGATGAAGCTGGTATAGCCCCGGAAGTTGAAGGACAGCTCCTCGTGGATCAGGCCCAGGATGCGGCACTCGGGCCTGCAGAACAGGGCGTTGCAGAGCGCCGAACTTGATGAGCCCACCACCATGGCGGCCGAGTGGAAGGCCTCGACCTGTTCGAGGAACGACATCGTCTCCGGGTAGATTACCTCGAAGCCCAGAGGTTGCAGCCGCTGGGCGATCTCCGCCTCGTTCACTAGGGCGCGCTGAGTGAAGGCCGCGCGCGAGATGAACAGGCGCCGGTCGGTCCGACCCGAGAGAAGGCCGCGCTCACGCGCGCGATCGAGAAGCTGTTGGCGCACCGCCACGAAGATGTCGGCCGGCCAGACGGTGTCGTAGAAGGGACGGCCGGGCCTCATGTCGAAAGGGAAGAAGGCCGGTACCGGCGCCATCCCGAGGAGCCCGAATTCGATCGGCCTGGGCGGCAGCTTGATTACGGGCCGGTCACGCCTGTCGATCAGGCGCAGGATCTCCTCGTGGGAGGCGGGCATGTGCTCGTCGATGCAGAGCGGAATCCCATCCGGGCAGCGCGAGTCGTTATAGCAGAGCATTCGGGGCACAAATTCGAGGAGCCAGTGGCCATAGTTCCGGCTCTGGAACCCGAACATCATCAGCCCAGCTTCGACCGTCCAGGCGTCCTCGGGAACCTCCACGAGCGCGCGCGTGGCGCCGAACGCGGCGGTCATGATCTGGTCCGGGTTGAGGCCGTCCTGCAGCAGGATGTCCGGTCGGCGCGGATGGGCAGCGAGGTCGTAGACTAGCTTGTCACCGACGACGACGACGTTGCTGCGCGGAAATGCACGCACCCCCTCGAGAAATGCGAGATATTGGGCCGGTACGTCCAGGGTGCCGGCCTCTGAACGCAACGGGGGGGATGGTGCCCAGAAGCGCAGTTCGGGCGCTGCGATACGACGCTCCGACAAAACTTCGGTGTAGCGGGCGCTGCCAGCCGCCGCGAGGGCTTGGACGGACACGATATCGTAGGCCGCCAGGGGGCCGGAACCGGTGACCTGGCGCGTCCCCTCGTGCAGGGTGATCGCCTCGTCGAAACGCCCACCCTCCAGCAGGGCATCGAGGAGAAGGCGGCGCAGGTTCTTGACCTTGGTGCTGAGACGGTCGCCGTCCTCCGTCGTTACGCCCGCGTCACCGCCGTTAAGCGCGTAGGCGAGATGATAGCATCGGAGGCATGGCTCGGGCTGGTTCCGGCACTCATACGTCCATCCAAGCTGCAGCAAGGTCGCGACGCCGTCGTGGATCAGCGCGGGCGCGTCGCCGTCGACCCGCAGGCGCGCGACGTAGGCGGCGGCCTCATCGAAGCGGCCGCGCCCGCAGAGGTCGCGCAGGCGCGCGGTGGCGGCGGCGCGCATCCAGCGGTCACGATCGTTCGTGACGATCGACCCGATCAGATCGTAGGTGTCAGCGGCGGCGCCGAGTTGGTCATCGCCCTCGAGCCGGAACGTGAGAGCTTCGAGGTGTCGCCGAATGGCGACGAGCCGAGCGCCCGCGCGATCTTCGGCGGCGACCACGGCACGGAGCCGTCCGATCACGTCCGAAGCGTTGTCGCGACTGACCGTTCGGATCAAGTCGAGGAACGTCTTCGTCGGCCTCATATCCGTTCTGTGCCCAATCGAACCCGCTTGCCCGCGCTCATCAAGCGGCGCGCCGTTGCGCGATGTACTGGAATGGGGGCACCATGGCGAGGCGCCCCAGGGCTACGAGTCGCTTTCGACGACACGCCAACGCTGGAGGGCGAGCGAGATCTCGTGTAGGGCAGCGCACCGGACAGGCAGGGATCCCGCGCATGGACGATTACCCGAGCGACAAGCAGCCGCCCGGGCGGAGCTGCATTGAGAGCGCGTCACGGATCCCGGCGCTATGACGGTCCGCCTCGTCCTGTACGGCGCGGGCGCCCTCGCGCGCGAGATCGTGGACGTCTTGGCACGGCTGAATGCAGACGGGACCGCGATCGAGTTGCAGGCAAGCATCGTCGATCCGGGGATCGATTCGCCAGAGACGTTCCGCGGCAAGCCTGTCGTGCGGGATGTGCGCACCTTCGCGGGTGCCGACAATCTGCGTTTCGTCGTCGCCCTCGGCGAGCCCGAGTCCCGAGCCCGAGCGGTCGCGCATCTGCAGACGGAAATCGGCGCTCGATTCGCCTCGATCATCGATCCCGGGGTTCTGGTCGGCGCCAGCAGCCGCATCGGCGCGGGCGCGGTAATTCTCGGCCATTCCTCCATCACGGCGGATGCGCGGCTCGGAGAGCACGTTTTGGTCAACCCCGGTTGTACGATCGCACACGACAACGCGCTTGATGATTTTGCCACGCTGAGTCCAGGGGTCCACTTGGCGGGCCATGTGAGCGTGGGGCAGGGCGCGTTTCTCGGGACGGGTGCCTCCGTGATCCCGCGGGTCCGAATCGGCGCGCGCGCAGTGATCGGCGCCGGTGCCGTCGTGATCCGGAACGTGGCTCCGGGCCAGACGGTGATCGGCAATCCGGCCCGGCCCTTGCGGCACGCTTAGAGCTCTCTGCAAAGGGCTCGCGAGCAGGGGGAGCAAGCCCATGCGCGGCGGGCACAACGCTTTGGGCTGAGCGCTGAGCAGCGGGAGCAGATCGCCCCGTTGCCGCCTTCAGAAGCCGCGGACGGGCGATCCTGCCCAGGACCATCGCCGGATCCTCAACGGCATGCTCTGGATCCTGCGCACCGGCGCACCTTGGGAGGATCTACTGGCCCGCCACGGCCCTGTCGGCACGGTGTCGAGCCGGCTCTACCCGCGTCGGCAGCGGGCATGTTCGATCGGGACCTGCACTTTTTGGATGCCACGGCGGTGCGCGCCCAGCGGCCCGCCGCCGGAGCACACCGCCCGGGAGCCGTCGGGATTGAGGGTGCGATCGAGGAAGTCGGCGAGGCGCTCGGCCTCAGCCAGGGCGGGTCCTCGACCGAGCTCCACCTGCGCGCTGTGGGCAGCGGAGGGCCGATCGCGGCAGTGCTGACGGCCGGCGAGCGCCATGAGCGGCTAACGTTGAATGCACGAGCGACAAAGGCGCATTGCTACGCTTTGGCCGGGGTTGAGGGCACCTGCGTGTTTGGAGGCCGGCAGGGAATAGCAGCTAATTCAGCCCGCCAGCCCGGCTTCGTCAGAGCAGACCATCGATACCGCAACGCCCTTGAACGGATGATCGGCCGGCTCAAACAGTACCGCCGCACTGCCACCGGCTGCGAGAAGTAGGCCATCAGCTACTCATCAGAGTCACACTCAACATGATCACGCCTTGGCTCAAGCGAGTTTGCAGAGATACCTAATCAGCGGGTAGCGCCTTCCGCCGACAGGGCGGGCCATGTATAGCAGCCTTCGCCGCCGGGCGTTTGGATGAGGGTTCGTGGCGATCGGCAACCAGGATGCATTTCTAAAATGATTCCAGTACTCGTTCCAAGCATGCCGGAGACGGATGCGATCGTCCCGTACCTACGCCGGATCGATCAATCGCACATCTACAGCAATTACGGACCGCTCTCCCGCGAATTTACCGATAGGCTCTGCGGCTTCGTCTCGGAACGCGCTGAAGGCGCACCAGTGGCGGCAACGATTACTGGTAGCGGAACGACCGCTATTGAGCTTGCTCTGCGTTACCGGATCGCCGGCCGGAGCGGCCGGCTCTGCCTGATGCCCGCCTATACGTTCGTCGCCACCGCGCATGCGGCGGTCAATGTCGGCCTGGAGCCGTTCTTCGCGGACGTCGACCCCGAGACGCTGGCGCTGACGCCCGCCATCGCCGCGCGGGCCCTGGCGGCGGCCGAGGGCGAAATCGCCGCAGTGGTGGTGGTCAGCCCCTACGGCGCGCCAATCGACATCGCCGCCTGGGAGGCGTTCGAGGCGGCGCATGGAATCCCGGTGGTGTTTGATGCAGCCGCCGCCACGCTCAACCTGCATCGGGTGGGCACGCAGCCGATCTGTGTGAGCCTTCACGCAACCAAGGCACTCGGGATCGGAGAGGGCGGAGCGATCCTCACGACCGACACTGATCTCGTAGCGCAGACTACCGCCATGACGGGCTTCGGCTTCTCTGCGGGTAGCCGCGTCTCGGAGGTGCGCGGTGGCAACTATCGGATCTCTGAATATGCCGCCGCTGTCGGGTTGGCGGTGTTCGATAGCCTCGAAGAGCGCACTCGGTGCCTCAAGAAAGCGTCGCTCGCGTATGTCGAGGGGCTAAGCCGGATCGGCGTGCGGATGCAGCCAGGCTTCGGGACGGAGTGGCTGACCATGACGATCAGCGCACTGTTTGACCCCGAGACCGCCGAAGCGGTGACGACAGGCTTCGACTCAGCGGGAATCCAGTGGCGGCGCTGGTATGGGACCGGCTGCCAAGCGCACCCCGCATTTGCGACTTGTCGCCACGACGGCCTCGCGCAGACCGCGACCGTCGCCGCAGGCGCGATCGGGGTGCCGCTCTTCCCCGCAATTACGCTGGAGCAGATCGGCGCGGTATGCGACTGCGTGAAGCGTTCTCTGGCTGCGCGTTAAGCTAAGGAGTGCGGCGCGCGTCGTTCGGAGCGTTGACGGGAACGGTCAAGACGAGATGATAGGCGATCTTCGACGGATCCTGACACAGGCCAATCGAACGAACGGAGCCGCCGCGCTCGACTCAATCGAGGATTGCCTCACCACCTTGGCCAACGATAGGCCGGAGACCTACGCCCAGCACCTCGCCACCCTCGGTTTCCGGTTCCAGAGTGAGGACAGGCTCGATCTCGCAGCGCGTGCCTACGGACTGGCGGCCCGGGTGACACGTTCTCGCACTTCGCAGTACAGCCTTGCCGCCATCCGGGCGAGCATCGTCGACCTGTGCGGGCGCAAAGCATTCGACGAAGTGGAAGGGCTACTCCACCAACTGCGCGAGGTCGGGGCGGCCTATCACGATCGCGGTACGGATGATCCGTCGCTGATTCACATCGCCTGGCACTACGAGCTCGCCGGGGATATCGAGAGCGCAGTGCGCAGCTACCTGCTCGCCCGGACGGCGCGGGACCAGTTAGGCGGTCAGGCGCTGACGATCGACGGCGATACCCTCGAGCGCAAGATTCGGAACTTGCGAATCTTGCAGATGAATGCGCTCGCTGAGGAGGGCCGGTACGAGGAAGCGCAGGCGCTCCACGAGAGAACCCGCCACGTCCTTGGACTCGGTCCGCTGCGTCTATACGACATCGTCTCCGCTCACCAGGCCGCGGCTGAAGGAGAGGGTGCATATCACGAGCTACTCGGCGCTCGTCGGATCTCCGAGCCGGAGATCTCGTTCCTCGAAGGCCCAGTCGCGCTGACCTCGCAATGCGGAACCCTCGACGCGCCACCACAATACGTCGCTCGGTTTAGAAACTGCCTGACCTTTCCGCGCAGCAACCTCGTACTCAAAGGCGGCCGCCTAATTTATGATCTTGCCGCCCATCAGTTGAGCGGCATCGCGGACATAAAGGACGGCGTGAACCCCGACCAGATTATGACGGCGGTCTACGGCGCTACCCGCGCCTTGATTGAACAGCCGAGTGACCCGATGACGCTCGATGCCGGGCTGATGATGTTCGGACTGCAGAGCAAGAACTACGGCCATTGGCTCCTGGAATTTGTTCCACGCATGTTGTGGTTCAACGACCGCGCCACACCATCCGGCTTTCCGATCTGCATCGACGATCACATGCCCGCGACGCACCGACAGATTGTCGAATTACTCGACGAACGCGATCGCGCGATCCAGCCGCTACCGGCGATCGCCACACGATTCGGAGAACTCGGCATCGCTCCAGTTCCAACCTTCTTTCCGTTCGACACACGGATCGGAAAAACGGTGTACGATGCGATCTGGCCGATGGATGTCTTGGCGCGCATGCGGCGCGCCCTCCTTGATAAGATTGCGGCGCGCGGTATTGAACTGCGTTCGGCAGGACGACGCATTTTCCTTTCCCGGCAGGGCTTCACACAGCGTCAGCTCATTAATGAGCCTGAGATCATCGAAGTTCTCAAGCGTCACGGCTTCGACGTCGTATACCCTGAGAAGCTGTCGTTCATAGAACAAATCGCGCTCTTCTACTCAGCGGATCTGGTCGTTGGATCGGCCAGTTCAGCATTGACGAATTGTATTTTTTGCAATCCGAGCGCCCGCGTCATCGCGCTGATCCACGGAAACCCGTCGTTTAATTTCCGCGGCTACACAAGCATGATAGAGTCAAGCGGCGCGAAGCTTTTTTTCATGCGAGGATCGACCGTCAAAGGCGAGAAGACACATCAGTTCCACGCTAACTACATGATATCTCGCGAACAAATCATTCGTGGGCTAGAACTAGCCCGGCGTTCTACATAGCAGAAAGCCATCGGCATTGAACCAAACGGAGTCGACTTAGCTACAAAAGCGCTACCCGTCACGCCGCGGCCCGGTAGGTACCGTCGCGAGCTCAGAGTGCGGCTCTGAGTGCCACCTCGCCCGATACCAAAAGATGACAGGCCGCCGGCACGTCCGCCACGGTACCAAACAGCAGACCTTCGCGCCCGCGTTCCGCAGCCACCCCGGGTATCAGCAAAATGAATCGATAATCCCGCGCTGCGAGGATCGACCTTGCCATACAGAGAATACTCCATTTTAGGAAAATAACTTCGCAATTCCTTCGGGCACATCCACTACAGCACCCCCCTGAACAGGGCCAGGCGCAAAGCCGAGGCAAACGCCGCCTTCAGATTTTGACGCATGTCGCGGCGCAAGGTAAACGCGCCGCCAAGGCTCCCACCCCGGAGCCGCGGAGTTTTAATGCTCGGGGAGAGCCGCAGTCTGCGAAGCAGCCAATGGAGACGTCATCCGTCGTAATTGCGACTCGTTGAGCCGACCTCCAACCGAGGCAAGACTAATGACAAGACCTGAGACGGTTCGGCAGGAATATGCCGACTAAAGCCGGCCTCTCTGCAAAATACCTGCGCAGCATCTCGAAACAGATTACAAGGGAACGAGCCTTGCAATGACAACGGAAAGCATCGAACGTAATCCACTGGTATCGGTCATAACGCTTAGCTATAACTACGCGCGTTTTTTGCCCTATACGATAGAAGCAGTTCTGAGCCAAACGCACGATAATATACAACACATAATCATTGACGACGGATCTACAGACGACTCTGTCGATGTCGCACGCACTTACGCGCAGAGAGACAAAAGAATCGAAGTCATCGCTTTAGAAGCAAATCGAGGGGCATGCGCTGCCTACGCCGAAGCCTACAAATACGTGAAAGGAGAGTTCGTTTGCTCAATCGACGCAGACGATGTGCCGCATCAAACCAAATTTCGCAAGCAGCTCGATTTTTTCAGGGAAAATCCCGAATACGACCTCCTAAGCACATATATAGACGCAATTGATGGCAAAGGAGATCTCGTACCCTCGCCCAATATTCAACAGCAATGGGTTAACCAAGACCGCGATCTGAATGATCTCACGAACTGGCTGTCGGGCAACTATGTTGCGCATTCCGCAGTAATGATGAAGCGGCGCGCCCACGATGAAGTAGGAACCTTAGACCCAAGCATGATCTACGCCCCAGATTACGAGCATTTTACTCGTTTTATGGTGAGGGGATATAAAATTTTCACCTTGCCCGAAGAGCTGTTAAGTTATCGAGTGCACAACAACAACATAACGCACAAAAACCCGGAGGAGACGTTCATCGAGTTCTCATACATATTCTGGAAATGGATAATGCCAGTGCTCGTTCGTCAGCGCCGCTTCCAAGAGGTGGCGGGGCGGCTTTCGCAAATCGTCGCGCATGATCAGTACGCCGAGATGTCATTTGAGAGGCGAATGCGTCTACTGTCGGTCATCACGAGCCCTCCCTCAAATGTGAGTTGCTATAGGGAATTCAGAGATCTTGCCGCCACATCCGACCTATTCTCGGGAAGTGTTCTTGAGTCAGCGCTGAGCTACTCTCCCGCAAGCCTCGAGTTTAGGTCGCTGCTTCAAACAACTACACGCCTCTCCGCTACAGTTAACACACTAATATCCCAGATGGATTCACAACATAAATCGCATCAACTCGATACGCGCCTGAAATCGACGAATATATTTTCTTGGTTTGGACGGATCGCCAAGCAGTTGCGCGCGAATGACCTCCGGTGAGGAGATGTCAGCAATGTCCAAACCGGCAATTGCCGCGAATGATGAGACCCGAAATCAGGATGAAGGCCGCGGCGCAATGGGAATTACTTTCGCGCTTATAACCGATGAGTGCAAGGACTTATCAGATTTTCAACAATTTGTGCAAGCGTGCGCGGCTCAGACGATCTCACCGGTCAAACTCATTGTCGACTCCCGGGCACACTCGCTACCGGCGCAAAACTCGCTGTTGCCGATAGAGCACCAGCGCGCCGCCGAAAGTACCACAATAACGGCGCGGATTTTGAATACATTATCTAACGCGCCCGGCGAATATCTCGTCATCTTCCCAGGCGTCGACTACATTCCTGACCCCTTTTTTTGCGAAAGGACCGGTTTCCACGCGGCCCGAGTTCGTCCCGATGTCATATTCTACGACCCTGAACCGAACTTGGAGAGCAACTTAGCTCACAGCTGTCTCGGCAGCGGGACTCCCTTTTTGTATCGGCCAGAAAGTCCAGCGGTGGGTATCCGCCTTGCCAAGTACGGAAAGCAATCGAACCTCGCAATACGAGGCGCACCGCAATCAGCTCCATCTAAATTCACAAAACCCATTTCATCAGCCGGAAGTCGGCTGACCGCCGGTCGAGACCAGGACCCATTCAACGACGCATTGGCCCGGATTTTCGCGTCGACACCTCCGGAATACGCCTTAGCCTTAAAGGCCTTAGTTCATCCGGAGCAGATTTTCGGGCGGGAGAGTCAAAGCAACAACGGCGGGCGCCGAATTTTTTGGCATAGGCTTGGTCCAGATCGACGTGATTTGGGCGAGAGTAGGCGGTTCTCGCGTCTTGCACAAAGTTCAATCCCGAACGGGTCCGTCGAAGAAGTGGGCGGATATTTGGACCGAGTCCGTGAACCGCCGCAAAGCGGCCGCGGTAAGTATTTTACTATCGGCGATCAATCGGCATATTCAGATCGAGAACTCGTAGAGAACTCACAATTTTTTGATTATGACCTGTATCGAGCCAATTGGTTCTTCCGCGGGCAGCCCACAACCGATGCACTTTCTGATTTTCTCGAGCACGGCTGGCAGAAGGTTAGAGAAGTCAGCAAATATTTTCGTCTAGACCGCTACTTGCTAGCAAACGACGATGTACGAGATGTTCACATAAATCCTCTTGTTCACTATCTTAGATATGGAAGAGCGGAAGGTCGGTCGCGCTGGGGGAAAAACGGCGAGGTTTCAGGCGCGGAGGAGGCGCATCTGCTTTCAAGCGCCTTGTTCGATGCAGAGTACTACCTTGCGCAGAATGCCGACCTTGCGAGACAGGACGTCGATCCTATTTGGCATTTCCTAAAATATGGCGGGTTTGAGGGGCGCAGTCCAAGTGTTTATTTCGACGCCCGGTGGTACCTCGCCGAGAACTCTGATGTGGCTCATGCGAAAATAAACCCCCTTTTACATTATGTATTGTTCGGAAAAGGAGAAGGGCGCCAGATAAGGCCGGTCAACGATGCTCCATGGCGGTCTCGACTCGCAGGGCGGCCGCGGATGACGGATAGAATGGAATGGCGTCTCGACGCCGAGCCGGGTGGGTCTGCATCATCTTGGCTCATGCAGTCAGAAGTACCCGAAGGCTGCAAAGCTAGAGTCCTATGCTGCCTTCCTTATTTGGTCCGGGACAACCTGACTCTACGCCTCATGGATCAGGCGAAAAATCGCGGAGTTTCGGCATTATTAACGGTCCAGCATCCGACGCCGAAGAGCTACGCGGAAGACAATGGTCCATGGTCTCGCAGGGCTGAAAGTGTCTTACGTCTATATCAAGTCTCTGAGGAACAATCCTATCCGGACCTAATAGCGCATTTAATCAGGTCAAGGGGCGCGGGCACCTTATTGATTGCGGGCGCATCCGATCTTTATCCAATGCTTCCTCGTTTGAAAAGCGAGTTTAAAAATCTGTTCGTGATCGATCAGCTGTTTAATACGACGGGCCATACTCGCCTATCACTGACGTTCTCGCCATATATTGACAGGTATATCGTCGAGAGTGAGGCCATGTGGTCATTTCTATCCGACCGCGGGGTCGGCAAAGATAACATTTCTATACTATCCAGCGGAATCGATTTGGATCGATTTTCCCGCCGCGCAATGAACATGGAAGCTGTCTCCGCGTTCCGTTCCAGATTCGGTTTCGATGATTCGGTTTCGTTTATCGTGGGATACGTTGGTCGGTTGTCTCCCGAGAAAAATCCACTGGGTTTTTTACAGATCGCTCGGGAAGTACTCTCTCGTCGCTCGGATGTCGGCTTTTTCATCGCTGGTGGTGGGCCTATGCTCGACACCGTAATGATGGAGGTCAACCGGTACCTTCCAAGCGGCAATGTGAAAGTCGTTGGCTTTGTTGATGATGTCAGACAGGCAATGGCTGCCGCCGATTTACTGATAGTTCCCTCCCACGTAGATGGGCGTCCTAATGCGATCATGGAGGCAAACGCGCTCGGCGTGCCCGTTTTAGGTAGTGCAATCGGAGGCATTAAAGAGTTGATCAAAAACGGGGCGAACGGCTTTCTAGTCCGAAGTGGCGCTTATTCCGACTTCGCATCGAGAATTTGCGAAATTGTAGCCGACCCGGAAGGGTACGAAACCCTATGTCGCAGTACCGTTGATTTCGCCCTGAATAATTTCGAACAAGGTCCGATGTATGATAATTTTGTAAAGATCATCGCCGGATCTTTAGACGAAGGCCGCGCTCCTGGAGCCAAGTAGGCAGCCGCCGCGATGGGATGAGGTTGGCGCCGATCTGAAGTCGAGCGAGCAAAGATCTCGCAGGGCGGGGCGGTTGAGCCGCTTGTGCCGTGACGGTGACCGTTTCGGCTGCGCGGATCGGAGGGGTCGGGCAGATCACCAGTTATTCCCCGCCCCCTCGCCAGCGGCCGGGGCGCTCATCGACGTAAGGGGCCAGCCGTCCGTATTGCGCCACCCCTTTCCGCCGAATGGCGGGACGTATGAGAGTGACCCGACGCTCTGCCTGTTCGATTGGCGTGCTGGAGATATGTCGTTCGAGGATAACCGTTCGGCTGGGACCATGCCCATATCCGTCCGGTGAAGGACGCGGGGGCTACGGTTTAGATGGCAGCAGGTCTCTTTCCGCTCTGTGAGCGGCGATCCGCGCCTTGATCTCGTCGATGCCGTCGCGGGTGAATGCGGGGCACGCCTCGTCGCCCAGGCCGTGGACCCAGATCAGGCCGTCCTCAGGCTCCATGTCGACGATGATGTCGAACAGGGCGTCTTCGTCTGCTCCGAGGTCAGCGGCGACCCGGGCCAGCGTGAAGACGGCGCTCACCTTGTTGCGCTGCATCGGTTCAAGTCCGCCACGGCTTGATCGTCTCGTCAGGGCTCAGGCTGGCTGGCGATAGGCTCAGGCGGCCTCGGCACACGGGCCGGTGGCCGAGCGCCAATGCCACGGAAGAAGCTCGTGCAGGCGCTGCGCCGGGTGATCGGCGATGCGGGTGAGCACGTCGGCGAGCCAAGCCTGCGGATCGATGCCGTTGAGCTTGGCCGTCACGATCAGCGTCGCCATGGCGGCGGCCCGATCGGCGCCCCGCCCCGAGCCGGCAAACAGCCACGCCTTGCGTCCAAGCGCAAAGCCTCTCAGCGAACGCTCGGCGGCGTTGTTCGTCAGGCAGATCCGACCGTCCTCCAGGAAGTGGGTGAAGCCGGGCCAGCGTCGCAGCAGGTAGTCGATCGGCTCGGCCACAGCCGAGGAGCGTGACAGGCGCGCGCGCTGCTCACGCAGCCACGTCTCCAGTTCGGCCACGAGGGGTGCGCTCTCGGCACGACGCACCCTCAGACGTTCGTCGGCCGAGCGACCGTTGATCCCGCGCTCGATCGCAAACACCTCGTCGATCCGCCGGACCGCCTCCAGCGCGATCGGCGAGATCACCGCAGCTGTCTTGCCCCGCCGTGCCTTGGCCGCGACGTCAGCGAGCACGAAGAACCCGCGGCGGGCATGCGCCCAGCAGAGCGCCGGGCGGATCGTTCCTTGCCGGCGCGTGGGATCGTAGAGGCGGTTGTAACCGCTGTAGGCGTCCGCCTGCAGGATCCCGCTGTAACCGCGCAGATGAGCCTCGGGATGTTCTCCGGCCCCGTCGCGCGAGGCGTAGAACAGCGCCGCCGGCGGATCCGGGCCGCCGAAGGGGCGGTCGTCACGGACATAGGTCCAGATCCGGCCGGTGACCGTCCGGCCCCTGGCCAGGATCGGCACCGTGGTGTCGTCGCCGTGGAGCCGCCCGGCCGCCAGAACATGCGCCGCGATCAGCGCGTGCAGGGGCGCGAGCGCTGCCGTGCAGGCGCCGACCTGGTCGGCCAGCGTCGAGACCGACAGCGCGATCCCTTCCCGGGCGAAGCGCTCGCTCTGGCGGTTCAGCGGCTGATGCTGGCCGAACTTCTCGAACAGGATCGTCGCCAGGAGGTGAGGTCCGGCAAAGCCGCGCGGCGTGACGTGGAAGGGCGCGGGCGGCTGCGTGATCGTCTCGCAGGCCCGGCACGAGAAGCGCTCGCGCACGGTCTGGATCACCTTCCAGGTCCGCGGGATCACCTCCAGCGTCTCGGTGACGTCCTCGCCCAGCTTCGACAGCTTGGCCGATCCGCAGCACGGGCAGAGCTCCGGCGCCGGGATGAGGATCCGCTCGCGCGGGAGATGGGCCGGGAACGGTTTGCGCGCGGGCGGCCTGCGGGGCGGCAGGCCGGCCCCCAGCGTGCGCGCCAGGGCGGCCTCGGCGGCGGCCCGTTCCGTGGCGGTCGCCTCCAGCTCTTCCAGTTCGAGCTCCATCTGGTCGATGAGCCGCGCCGCGCGCTCCGAGCGCGTGCCGTAGAGGTCGCGCCGCAGCTTCTCGATCTGCAGCTTGAGATGCGCGATCAGCGCCGCATCGCTCGATCGGTCCGCCTCGGCGGTCAGCCGTGCGGCCCGTTCAGCCAGGATCATGGCGTGCGCGGCGGCAAGGTCGGAGGGCAGCGACTCGGGCGACGTGGTCACCGGAGGAGGGAATCACGCCCGCCCGGTCCTGCAAAGGGCCGACCTCACCCGACCGAGCTGGGCCGCCACGTCTCCTGGGGATGACGCCAGTCGATGCCCGAGAGCAGGTAGCCCATCTGCGCCGATGAGATCGTCACCACGCCGTCGGCTGGGCTCGGCCACAGGAAGCGCCCCCGTTCCAACCTCTTCGTGAACAGGCACGCGCCCTGGCCGTCGTGCCAGATGACCTTCAGCAGATCGCCGCGACGGCCGCGGAAGCAGAACAGATGCCCGTTCAGCGGATCGCGCTGGAGCACCTCCTGCACCTGCAGCGCGAGGCCGGGGAAGCCCTTGCGCATGTCGGTGTGGCCGGTCGCGAGCCAGACCCGCACGCCGGTGGGGACGGGGATCATCGCTCCTCCAGAACCGACAGCACCCAGCGCAGCGCCTCGGCGTCGACGTCCCGATCGACCTTGAGACGCCGGCCACCGCCGAGATCGATCTCGATCACACCGGCCCGGCGGCGGCGACGCGGATGCTGGTCTGCAGCGGCCGATGCCGGCAGGGTTGGCCCGCAGGGGTCAGGGTCCGGCTCAGGCTTTGTCACCACGGGCACGAACACCGGAGCCTGCTCGGCCCCGCCGAGCCGGCCCTCGCGGGCTTGCCGGCGCCACGTGAACAGCAATCCCAGCGCGATCCCGTAGCGGCGCGCGAGCGCACTCACCGAGGTGTTGGCCGCGTAAGACGCCTCGACGATCCGCGCCTTCTCCTCGAAACTCCAGCGCCGCCGACGCTCGACCCCGGCAAGAACCTCGACCCGCATCGCCCTGATCCGATGACCTTAACGCCAGCATTAAGGTCACACCTCAGGCACAAAACCGGATCTCACAAGGCGGCCATCACCGGGAGCTTACCCATGCCCTGTCTGAGCACGGCGTGCTAATCTGCTCGGATGGCGGTCGACGAGGAGCGCATCGACGAGGCGGTGCTCGCCCTTCTGTGGCTGACGCTCCACGACGGGCGTCGGGCCTGGAAGGGCTTCGACTGGGCCGCGCTTGGCCGTCTCCACGCCAAGGGGCTCATCGCCGATCCGGTCGGACGCGCCAAGTCGGTGGTGCTGACCGACGAGGGACTGCGCCAATCCGAGGCGCTGTTCCGGACCCTGTTCACACGCCCTGACTGACGCGCCAGGGCCGCGGCGTTGTCAGGCCACGGCTTGGAGCGTGGGTGTGCTCGGGTCGACCCAGGGCAGACGCTCGTCGAGCTGGCGCTGCGGATGGCCCTGGACGATGCGGGTGATCACGTCGGCCAGGTAGGSCTGCGGYTCGACGCCGAYGAGYTTGCAGGTCTCGAYSARKGARGCGATCACCGCCCAGTGCTCGCCCCCGYYGTCSGAKCCSGCRAACAGGGCATTCTTCCSATTCAAAGYCAGAGGCCGGATCGCGCGCTCGACRGTGTTGGAGTCGATCTCCAGCCGCACGCGCAAACACACATATATCGAACTATCACCTGCCGTGAGAAAGCAGGCCCCGTACCTCTAGATCAACGTTACTCGTCAGATCCGAGCCCTGCGTTCATCAGAAAGGCCTAGCAAACACATTTACTTGAGCGTCAGCACCGACGGGCAAAGGAAAGGGTATCGTCGACGCACCTGGGTTGCGACCGCTCGACGGAGAAAGATTAGGTTCGACAAACGACTCGAAGTAATAGCGAGACGCATCAGAAAACGCAGCAATATATTGCTCTTCATCAAATCCAAAATCTAGGGCAAGTTTTGGAGTGTACTCAAAAACAACAGCCGGCCTCTTGCACCTGATTACTTCCTTTGCGCCCCTCAACACGTTAAGCTCAGCCCCTTCAACGTCTATCTTTATGAGCGAGACGTTTAATATTTCCTCACGAGCAACGAAACTGTCGATGGAAGTGCACCGCACGTCAATCTCCGTCCAGGTATTCATAAACGAGAACCCGTGTTCCAGAGACGAGGCTATCGCAGAGTTCCCCGGAGCCGAATTAAATTTTATAACCCCATCTTGGTCGCCGATTGCAGATTGTGTTAGTATCACATTATGCACGTCGTTTAGAGCCAATGTTGCGGCGGCGACTCGAAACGTTTCCGGCGCCGGCTCAAACGCGAAAACTCGTCCTCGGGAATCGATATGTCGTCCCAGACTTGCGGCAACAACCCCAATGTTGGTTCCGACGTCTATCACATCCCCTTCCAGACCACCTATGCACTCAACTAACCCGTTGATTAACACTGAGTTGCAATTTGGATAAAGCGCATGTAGCGCCCCTGGCAGGTCTCTTGCGTCCGCCGCGAATTTAACGCCGTTTTCGATTTGGCCAAAGAAATATGGATAAAGAGGATCAACTTGGTCTCTCATCAATGCGTAGGTAGCTAGCGGGTCTGCAGAGTTCCGGCAGGCGTCCCAAAGCCAGCTGTAATCCGCAGCCCGGTCTCTAATTTCCTCAAGGATCATCAGAGGCGTTTCGAATCCGTTTTTTGGAGCATCGTGCGGCATTGGTAGCCTCCGGCTTCTTTCCGTAAATCTGTGAGAAGTCTCGCTTATCACACACTATGATGGCTGCGCTTGTGCTTCGCGCGAGACTAGCCTCCTTCTATGATGATTCGCCCGGATGTCACCTATCGCTCCAACTTCTAGCTCACCCACGCAATCGACCTAACCTTGTTTTAAAAATACCTCGAGGCTTGGGGCAGGTGGGGCAATATCGATCTTGGTGGGAGCCCGGAGATCTGTGCTGTGTGCGTTCTCGATTTCTGTGCTGGCGGACGAGACAGTTCCGCGCTGGCTTCGACACAGCATGCTAGATGACCGGCGGTCAAGTTCCGCGCCCTTTGTGCCGGCGTCCGCCTCCATCAGGGTGAGCGCCAGAAGGCGTCACGCGGCGAACTGCGGCTGCCGTTTCCGGCCGGCCTCATCTATGACGGCGCAGGTGCGATCGTGCTCAACCCGGACGAGGAGTTGCGGGCATGCCTCCAGCTCGTCTTTGCAAAGTTCGAGGAGCTGGGCAGTGCGCGCGCCGTCATGCGCTACCTGCGCACCCATCATCTTCCTCTACCGGTGCGCCTGTTGCTCGGACCGGCCCCGCATGCCGTCGTCTGGCGTGAGGCCGACAGCGCCCGCGTGCGCGCCATCCTGCAGAACCCCGCCTATGCGGGCGCCTACGTCTATGGCCGACGGCAAACCGAGCCGATCCGACGCCGGCCGGGATCGCGGCCGACCAGCACGAAGGTCACGGTCGGGGCTTGGGAGGTCTGCCTCCAGGCCGCGCATCCCGGCCACATTGGCTGCGAGGCGTTCATGGCCAACCAGATCCACTTGTCCGAGAACGTGAACCGCTATGCGGCGGATCGAGCTGGCGCGCCGCGGGCGGCCTCGCGCTCCGCCAGGGCATCGCGCTGTGCGGGTGCTGCGGATGTCGCATGGGCCTGCGCTACAGCGGCCCCGCGCGGCGCCTATCCTGTCTACGGCTGCCGGGTCGATCGCGATCAAAGTGCCGGCCCGCTCGGCCAGGAGGTCCGTGCTCAGCCGGCCGACGACGCGGTCGCGCCGGTCCTGCTCGATGCCCTCGTCGCAACCGCCGATCGCACCATCGTGGCCCCGGATGCGCCCGCGGCTGTTATCCCTGTATTCGACTTCCTGGCAGCGCTACGCACGGCCTGGCAGGCTGGTGAGATGCGGCCGACGGCGCGGGTGGGTTGAAGCCCACACGCGTCCCTCGCCGACCTGATCCGCTGGTTGCGGCCGCCGACGAGCTGCGGGCGTGGTTCGAGGCCGAGCCGTGGCGCTCGGGCGGCGAGTTCCTCGCCCGGCTGCAGGCAACCTACCCCGATCGCTACTACGCGGACGGGCTGCTCCGGACGGTGCAGCGGCGGCTGAAGGTGTAGCGCGTGGAAATGGCCTCAGCGCTGGTATTCGGCCTCTCGCAGCCAGCCTTGCCGTTAGCTGCTCGATCGGGAAAATTGACGTGAAGCAACCGACCGTCGGCTCGGGAGCATTCCTAGTGAGGCCACACGTGGTCTCATCCTGATTGCCGCGCCGCAAGGCCGACCAGGCGCAAGCCGGAAGGGCGCTGCTCCTGTGCTTCCAGCAATCGTATCCCGACATTTATCCCAATGCTCTACCGCGCACGTGCAACGCCGTCTCAAGCTCTGGCGCGGCGAGGCGCGTCCCGGCTGGCGTGTGGCGTCTCGGATCAGCGACCACGCGGAGGCGCGTCGGGAACATCCGCGTGAGGTAATCAACCGCGCCTCCGAGAGCATCTATGAATGAGGCGATACGGCCTCACATCCATAACCTCACGCGACACCACGGTTGTGGAGCTAGACGAATGGTGGCAATACCGCGTCGAGCGGCGACCATAGAGCCCCGTGCCAAGCGCGTCGCAACCCAAGGAGTTCCGGTGCTGAAGGAAGGCAAATCACCACGCTGGTTTCCCCTTCAAGGGCCACACAGCTCTTCGAGCCTCATCCTGAATATGAATTTTTCGTCATAAGAGCTTGGGGACAATGAGACATACGTCATATAATGGACCCGTTAACATGGGCGATGAAGCTGAATCGCTGTTCACGGAACTCGCCATTTATGACGAGACCCTGCCTTCAAGTTTTTCGCCATTTCGCACTTTGGAATATGAACATTATCTGTCTTTTTTTCCGAACTCCGTGCTTATATCGCTCGAGCAATGGCATTGTAGAAATTCCAACTCAAGCTTCGACGAAGAAGTTCAATCCCTGCCGATTGATAGCGGGCTAAAGCCAAGAATACGTAGGTTTGCAGACTCCCAGGCCATCGTTCCGCGCCTCGCGTATATAACATTCTTGAATAATGCTTGGTCGTTATTACCGCACCTCACTGCCCGTCAAATACCTTTCATTCTGCAGCTGTACCCAGGCGGCTGCTTTGAGCCCAACGTGCCAGAAAGCGACAGGCGCCTGAAGGAAGTTGTTTCCTCCCCGCTCTGTCGAAAAGTTATCACGACGCAGAATCTTTCGGCAAAACATTTGATTGAGCGGATTGGATGCCCTCCAGAAAAGGTGGAACTGATCTATGGTGGAGTATTCGACAGCCGCGTAGACTTCGATTTCTCGCGCGATAAGCGCCTTTATGGGGTTCATAAAGATACTATCGACCTTTGCTTCGTCGCGCACCGATACGGAAATAATTTCGCCCAAAAGGGTTACGACCAGTTTGTCGCAATAGCACAAGGATTGTCGGCTACAGATCCACGGCTTCGCTTCCATGTAGTAGGAGATTATTTTCCAGAAGACATTCCCCTCGGCGCCGTCACCGATCGGTTTACCTTCTATGGCCAACAGCCGAACAGTTTTTTCCGCGATTTCTATCCAAGCATGGACCTTATTATTTCGGTCAACCGCCCCCCAACCCCGGGCACCGGTGCATTTGACGGTTTTCCGACCGGAGCCTGCATGGAGGCGGGCTTCCGCGGGGTCCTCAATTGCCTCCATGATCCCTTGGGCCTGAACATCGAGTTCGAAGACGGCCGCGACATCATCCTGGTGGACCTGGATGTCGACACCACGATACGGCGACTGACAGAATTTTTTGCCGAGCCGGATCAGCTCTACAAACTCGCAAGGGCAAACTGGGACAAGTACCGTGAGATCTTTGATGTAGACCGGCAATTGTGGGCACGAACTCGGCTTATTGTGAGCGAGATATCCTCACTTGCCGGGACACTAGTGATCCGTCCCTCCGCGCCGGCAAGTGCGCTTGATGCCCACACGATAGCTGCGGTGAACAGTTCACAATACGAGCTTATTCTGCAGCTGAACGCCAGACTCGAGGACACTGAGAGACGGCTAAATAATTTGATCGACGAGTACAAGAAATTGGCACAGGGATATGAAGCTAGAGGTCATGCTCTGGAGCAGATGGAGGCACAGATGGCTCGGCTGAGCTCGCCGTCCAAAAGTGCAGAATAGGCAAAGCAACGACACGACAACCTGCTCGCGGAGTACCAAAAATTAGCCGCCGGGTACGAAGCACGTGGAAAACTGCTCGAAGCGATGGGGGCCCGTGACGCGGGTGTTCGGCAGGTTGCGCCTACCCCGGACCGCCAACTCGCGGAGCTCACTTCTGGACCTTACGACGAGGCGGAAGAGCCTTGACGCGTCGGGAAACTAGATTTTTGCACTCCTATTTGCAGGACAAAAGCAATAATCATCGAACGGGGAGATCCAATGAGCTGTGATATTGCCGCTGCCAGCGAACTATCGTCAACGAACAAGAAAGAGAACTACGTCTCAATTCTTGCCTGCGAAGAGATAGATCGATTTCACCACAACGCCGTCTTCGCGGCGGAAATCGCGGCCGCCTTCGCAGACGCCAACGTCAAAACACGCACTTTTGACTACCGGAAGCAAGTTCGGGAGGTCACAGCGGCAGTGATGGATCCGTTGTGCCAATTTTTTCTGTGTTTCAACGGATTCGGGTCGGAATTGTCTGTTTCGCCAGGAACTCCCGGTCACCTTCTTTCCGCCTTCGAGTATTACCGGAAGCCGATATTTGATCTGATGCATGACATGCCATCAGGGGAGCCGATGGCTCATCAGATGAACTCGCGCAGCAAGTTTCGTTTCGTCTTGATGACCGACTATGGATACGTCCAAGAAGCGAACGAGCTCGGCATTCCGAATGTCCGCTTCGTGCCCTCAATTACTTTCCCTCGCACCGTCGCCAGGCGTCAACCACTGTTGAAGGACAGGCCTATCCAGGTACTTCTGCCAGCCACAATTCTGAAAACAGACTACTTGAGAGCCCGTTACGACCGGGACCAAGGCTACAGAACCCGAGTCTATCGTGAGATATTTTCTGCGGTCTCGGAGAGATGCAGCCAGGATTTGTCACTCGACTCAAGGGTGGAAACGCGTTCTGCTTGTCTTCAGGCGGGGGTAGAATTCGATGTCCGGCACCCTGACTCGCGGTTCCTACTGACTAGTATCTCCGACTTTGTGAAATTTGAGCGGCGGCGCAACTTGTTGAAGGCACTTCAATCCGTCCGAGTTACAGTTGTAGCAGATCGGCAACTGGAGGAGACTTACCCAGGCGCTCTCTTCGAGACGGCACCTGCAAGATCCTTTACCGAACTGTTAGGGCTGATGACGAATTCGCAGATCGTGTTATGTCCGTTACCACATATGGCTGGCTTCCATGAGCGCGCGCTCGGCGCGTTCAATGCTGGGGCGGCAGTACTAGCGGCGCCAAACCATATTCTAGAATCAAATTTCTTGCACGACGAGGACATGTATGTTTATCGAGACGTGTCGGAGTTACCTGACTTAATCAGCGACCTACTCGCCGACCCGGATCGGCTACAGAGGCTGGGGCAGCACGGACATTCGAAGGCAATGGCGCAGTTCTCGCCATCCCGTTTGATACAGACAATTCTAGCGCACTGGCGGCTATACTACCGTGACACGCGGACGAGTGCAGACGCGCAGGATGATGCCGCGAGCGCCGCTGCATAAACAGCGACGAAGCGGCTAATCAACGTCAGCGTGCCGACTCGGCATGATCCGCCCCACTTAGGTGGTCCGCCCGGAGGGCGGAACTCGCCGCAGCCCTGGTCGAGGATGGCCTTGTTCAGCCCGGCCTTCTACCGGACGTGTTTGCCCGGCGGCTCGGCCGTCCCGGCCGCGCTCGCGGTCATCGCTCACACGTCCAGATCCTCGAGGCAGATCACCGCGTGGTTCTTGCTGATGGGCGTCGAGGCTTCGTGCAGGAAGTCGGACCGGATACGGGCGATGCGCGCCTGGATCTTCTTGACCGTCGCCTTCTTCCAGTTGCGGCTGAACTTCTCCTTTCGGCTCATCGCCCGTTGCGCCTTCGAGCGCCGCCTCGGCCGAGCGGAACGCGTCCACCGGCTCGATGTGTGTGCCGTCGGACAGGGTGGCGAATAGCGCCACGCCCACGTCGATTCCGACGAGGCTTGCGGCCGGATGAATCGGCTGCTCGACCTCGCGCTCAGTCTGGACCGCGACGAATCAGCGACCGGTGTGGCGCGAGACGGTCACTTGCCCCACCTCACCTTCGACGAAGTGAGAGGCGCGGTCGCGCATCCAGCAGAGCTTGGGTAGGTCGATGCGCCCGTTTGGCTGGTCGAGTCTCACCTCTTGCGGGTGGCGAAAGGCATCGTCTTAGCCCCTCTTCTCGTGGCGGGGGAACTTGGCTCGGCCCTCGAAGAAGGTGCGTTAGGCGCGGTCGAGATCCTTGAGCGCCTGGTGCAGCACCTGGCTGTGCACCGCCTTGAGCCAGGCAGTTGCAGTCTCAGCCTTCCAAGCGGTGAGCTGCTTGCACAGGTCGGCGCAGGAGAGGTGCGTCTCAGCCCGACAAACTTGCGCTCAGCGCGGACCAATTTTGCCGATCCAGGGCATTGTGCCCGCGCCGAAGCTTCACCACACCAGGAGCCATGACCTTATGAGTCCGCAATCATACGTCGGAGAATGCTCGTGAAGTCGGGTTTACTTGGGGTAAGTCCATATCGTTGAAGCCGTCCGGTGCTGCCATAAAATTCCGGCATTTCGCCTCCCCGTACCCGAAGCGGGTCGGTGACGACGCTCACAGCCTGAGGTGCAATCTCGATCAATTGGTCGACAATATCTCTCAGTGTGAAGGCCTCGCCTACGCAAATATTGACCACCTGCCCAAAGGCGTCCGGAATCGCGCAGAGAGCGGCGATCAGGCGTGCAGCTTCGTCAGCACATATAAAATCGCGTCGGACGTCAAGATTTCCGACGCGCAGTTCGGTTTCACCGCGACGAATCCGGTCGGTAAAGTCACCCAGCGCAAGGTAGGAGGGCATGCCAGGCCCGACGGGATTGAACAAGCGAGCACACAGAACGGGGCGGCACCTCTGAGACAGTCCCAGCAGCGTCTGCGCGAACTTACTGACGCCGTATGCGGTCTGCGGCGAACAGACATGCTCTTCTGAGACTGGCAGATCGCGGGCGTGCACATAACCGTATTCGGCAGCAGATCCGATGAGAACCACCGCCGTTCCAAGGCCCAGCTGATCAAGAGCCGAAAATAAATCAGTTGCAGAAAGAAGGTTTGCTTCGAAAAACTCGCGAGGCGACAGTGGACCTGCTGTGCCGATGCCATGAATAATCAGATCCGGCTCGGCCTCAGCGAGCGCACTCGTAAAACTTCCTTCTCGTAGTGAAGGGACCACGAGGTCGCCCGCTTCGGGGTCGCGGCGGACAACCCCCGTCGTCCGCCAGCCCCCCTCCTTAAGCATTGAAACGATGCGCCGCCCAAGAAAGCCGTTGGCACCTGTCACGAAGGCAGTTTTCAAGATAGAGATCCCAGAAAAACGCTAGCATCTTTCTCGAACATCTCCTGCGCAAGCGCGAAGTCCGCTGGCCTACCTATGTCAAGCCAGAAACAGTCGTCGCGGTGGCAGTAAACATGCTGATTATCTGCCACGAGAGCACGCACCAAGTCAGGCATATCTAGATGTTCGCCTGGGCGGACATAAGGCCGGACAGCATCCGTGTTCAGTACATAGATTCCCATACTGATCACTTGCTCGAACGTGGGCTTCTCTCGGTAGGCGACCATGCGCATTTCTTCATCGGTCTCTAAGAGACCGAACTCGCTTTTCATTTCTCGCACGTATGTACCGATGGTCGCCGCCGCCTTGCGCTGTTCGTGCTCTTCGATCATGCGCCGGATATTCAGGGTGGTCAGCAGATCACCGTTCGTGAGCAGGAATGTCTCGCCGAGCCGATCAAGGGCGAGGCCGATCGGCCCTGCCGTTCCGAGCGGCTTATCCTCCACACTGTAGGTGATCGGAATTCCGATCCGGCTTCCGTCGCCGAAAAACGCCTCGATCAGGTGCCGGAGATGATTGACGGCAAGAACGACCTCGGTGACCCCCGCGGCTTTGAGGCGGCGTAGAAGAAGCTCCAGAATCGGCATGTCGCCGAGCGGCATTAGGGGCTTCGGGAACAGGGCAGAGTAGGGGTGCAGTCGCGACCCCTTACCGCCGGCCATGACGATCGCTTTCATGGCAGCCTCATACAGCAAAGACGTTGGGGCGGTACAACGCGCGGTGCTGGTCGACGAATTCGATGGTTCGGCGCAATCCGTCATCCAAATTCGTTTTCGGCTCCCAGCCCATCAATCGCTTGGCCTTCGCGTTGTCGGAGACCAGTCTCATAACTTCGCTACGCGCCGGTCTGTCGCGTTGTGCGTCGTGGACGATAGGCTTTCTTACATCCATCAATGCCAAGATCCGATCAGCGAAGTCGCCGATGCTGAACGTTGAGCCTGTACCGAGATTGATGGTTTCGCCTTCGATTCCAGGGGTGATGGCAGCGCGCAGGAACCCATCAACTGTATCATCAACAAAAGTCATATCGCGCAGCGGGGTAAGCGAACCGAGATGGATCGCGTCACGCTCGAGCGCCTGACAAATGATCGTTGGGATAAAAGCTCGAGCCGATTGTCTAGGGCCGAAAGTGTTGAAAGGCCTGAGCGTAACAACGGGAGTGTCGAAAGAGCGGTGATAGCTCTCCGCAATTTTGTCAGCCGCCAGCTTGCTCGCCGAATAGGGAGACTGCCCTTGCAGCGGATGATCCTCATCGATCGGAACCCGCAGCGCTGTGCCGTAAACTTCCGAGGTGCTGGTATGTACGACGCGTGAAACGCCCAGCCGCCTGGCCGCCTCTAGTACATTAAGGGTCCCCTCAATGTTGGTCCGGAGGTAGCTTCGCGGGGCTGTATATGAATATGGAATCGCGATCAAAGCGGCGAGATGAAGTACAATCTCGTTCCCCTCGACAGCTCGATAAACGAAATCACCGTCTTCAATGTTCCCCGGAATTATCCGAAGCCTAGCTTTGAGATCAGGATGGAGAAACTCGAGATTGCCGATGCTCGACAACGAATTATAGTGAGTCATACACGTTACATTCGCGCCGAGGTTCAAAAGCGCTTGCGTAACGTGGCTGCCAATGAAGCCTGCAGCGCCTGTCACTAGGATCTTTTTCGATCCGAATGCATTTTCCATGGTTGCGATTGCCTCACCGGAGCTAGGGAGCCGCGGGCCCTGTTAAACGCGGCGAGCGATAGCCCTTCTTTCGGGACCTGTCGATCTTGAGTCGTGAGAGTGCCTTCAGAGGATTGATTCTGGATGAGGGTAGCTGGACGATCGCGCCCTTCCCCGTGCCGCGGGCAGCGGCCGGCGCTTATGCCACCTATTCGTCCGGCAGATGTCGTCGGCCGCCTGGTGGTCCGCCACACGGACGGCTCCTGAACCAGCAGCGGCCGAACGCTCACCCGCCATCCGTGCCAGCAGCACGGGCCAGCCTCCGTGAGAAGGCCGTCTCCTCATCCGCGCGAGGCGGCCCCCGCGGCCGGTTGACACGCGGGACGGGCGGCTTCGCTCATTCCGCGGCGGTGTCGTGGTGGATCTCCTCGCTGGCGAAACCCTCCTCGCTCGATTCAGTTTCGCCGTCAGCCCCCTCTGAGGCGCCATTCGAGCCCGTTGCAGCCGTGAAGAAATCACCGTTCCGGACGGCCTCGCCGCCCGTCACCATCATGCTTAGATATGTGTTGAGGGTGTTCGGGGCGACGTCGGGCAGCCGCTCGGCGATCTCGGCATGCGACAGGCCTTGCGGACCGGCATCGCCGAGCAGGGCCTTTAACCGGCCCTTGGCCGAGTTCGCTCGTGGACCGCGAGCCCCGCGTCGCCCGCCCGACTGGGGCGCGGTACGATCGCCCGCGGATGCCCGTGAGGCGTCCGATGAACGAAGGTGGCCGGTTTCCTCCAACGGAATGCCCTCCACAATCGAGGTCAGTGCGGCCTCCGCGGCACGGAGTTTCGTCAACTCCGCCGCGATCCGATCGTAATCGCTTTGGAGGGCGGCTCTGCGCGTCCGAACGTCGACCAGAGCCTTCGATAAAGTGTTGTCCTCAGCCACCGGATGGACTCTTCCATTCGTCTCGTTTGCAGTCGGCCATACGTCATAGGCCCCATCAAACGTCAACAGGGGCTCGTAAACCGTCTGCCCTGCTGCCGTCTCGGTTCGATGGGTAAGTGCGGTGTGACGGCTCAGGTTGTGACGGCTGCGCTGTATAGCTTAGACACGTTCCGCAACACCCTTGCCACGCTCCTGCCAAACCTGCCGCGTTCCACGCAGGCCGGATTGCCGACGGATCACAACCCCAGCACGCTGATGCCGTTTATATCCTGGCAAAGGGCAGGCGCTCTTCCACGGATTCAGAATATTGCGATGGACCACCGACCTGGGCCGGGTTACGTGCGGACGATCCGGAGATCGGCGTGCCGTGGCCGATCTCGGGCGAGGCGGCGATCCTGTCCGACAAGGACCGCCGCGCGCCGCGCCTCGCCGATCTCGGGCGGGTGTTCTGATCTGCGCGGCCAGCCGTAATTTTGTCACGCCAGCCAGTCTTCTGCTGGGCCGGCTCTCCTGTTTTCGATCCCTACGACGAGGTAACCCGCCATGCGCATCCTGGTGACCGGAGGCTGCGGCTTCATCGGCTCGGCGCTGGTGCTGCACCTCGTCAACGATCTCGGCCACGACGTCTGCACCCTCGACGCGATGACCTACGCGGCCAACCCGGTCTCGCTGGCGCCGCTTGCCGACAACCCGCGCCATCGCCTCGTCGAGGCCGACA